>NZ_JBEZCZ010000020.1:0-126697 GCF_040647875.1 Micromonospora sp. NPDC049230 | reverse complement strand
GGCGCCAGCACAGCCCACTCGTGATTCGTCAGATCGCCTCGTGCCACAACGGGTCTAACGAGCGAGATTCATGATCCGCGAGACAGAACCTAGCCGTGCCGTAACCTATGAGTATGCGCACCCTGAATGGCGCACAGGTGATACGTACAAGAGTTCGATCCCCCCTCGGACACCGCTTTTCGTGGAGATCCACGCGAGATCAACTCCCCTCGTGTGGATCATCGAGTCCACCTGTCCCATGTGTGCACAGCGAGCCCTCGGGAGTCACTGCCACCTGCACTGACACTGCCGCATCCGCGCTGGTGGGGGCGTGGTGAGCCCCGGCAGGCCGCGCCCTCGGCGGCCCGACGAGCAGCTCGTCGAGGCGCTCATACCCACCCCACTGCCGGTCGCATCACCGGAGCCGGCACCGCTGCCGGCACTGCCCGCACGAGTGATGGCGTGCTGTTCGACGTGGCCCGACCCGACGCCGCCGGCCGCGTCACCGCTCGTGCACTGCTGCGGGCCTTGGGCTGGACACCGGGCCTCACCCTGCACGTCGACGTCGTGACCGACGCAATCCTGATCACCCCGGCCGCCGAAGGCGCGCACGTCGTGGGCACTCGCGAAGAGCTGCCCCTACCGGCGGCCGCCCGACACCTGTGCGGTACCGCCACCGGCGAACCCGTGCTCCTGGCTGCCCTGCCCCGCCAGAACCGCATTGTCGTGCACCCCTCAAACACCATCACGGCGGTCCTGGCCGACCTGCACGCCCGCATCCTCGCAGAGCCCTCATGACCATGGATCCCGATCGTGTTGCCACCGCCCGAGCGATGCTCGAGCACCTCGGCCTCACCGCCGCCGACCTCACCGGCAGTAACCGGCCTGCCGTGCCGACAGTCGCCGAGTACCTTCCTGTTGTGGTCGCGGCGGCGAGCCCGGGCACCCGACGTACCTACGGCAGTTCCTGGAGACGAATGGTCGCAGCCCTCGGCGATTTGCGCATTGACGCGGTGCGGGCCAGCGACATCGAAGCCCTCATGCGGCAGGCCGTCGCAGGCGCCCGCCCTCGCCGCAACTCCCGAAACGGCCGGTACGCCGGCGAGCACCTCATCGCCGCAGCCCGCGCCTTCTATAACCGCGCCATCGCCGACGGCTACCTGACCATCGCGGACAGCCCGGCCCACCGGGTCCGCAAACCCCGCCGGCTGCCCAACACCCGCCGCGCCCTCACCCCCGAAGAACTGTCCGACATCAACGCTGCCGCCCGCAGCGGCGGCAACGACATCGTGCTCGACGCGCTGCTGCTGCGCCTGCATACCGAGACTGCCTGCCGACGCGGCGGCGCCCTCGCACTGCGCGTGATCGACCTCGACACCGACCACGCGCTGATCCGCCTGTCCGAGAAGGCAGCACGCAACGCTGGCAGCCCATCACACCGATTCTCGCCAGCCGGTTGGATGACCATGCCCGGGCCCGTGGCGCTGTCGCTCCGACCGATGCGCTGCTGCGTTACCGCAACGGCCAACCGGCCTCCTATCGGCGCTACGACCTGCTGTGGAAACGCATCGGCCGACAGTTGCCGTGGGTCGCCGCCCAGGGAGTCACCACGCGCTGGCTGCGCCACACCACCCTGACCTGGGTCGAACGCCACTTCGGCTACGGGGTGACCCGCGCCTACGCCGGGCACACCGACCGCCGCGGACCGCCACCACCACCTACATCAAAGCCGACCTGCACGCCGTCGCCGCCGCGCTGGCTGCCCTCACCGGTCAGCCACACCCGCTGGCCGCCGCCGAGAGCGAGCAGCAGTTCCCCGCCTAGGACGCGGAGGACGGGCACGGCGCTACACGGAGTCCGCAAACAAGGGCGAGGCGTCGTGGGTAACTCGCCAGCATCTCGGTCGTTGATCGCCGTGTGCCGCACGTCGCCGGCTGCCGGGCGGGCAAGCCTCACCTCGGGGGATGTCCCGGCCTCGACGTGGAGTCGTCCGCGGGAGGCCCAGTGGGGACGGCCCATCGATGACGAGCGCGGAGCCGGTCGGGCTACGACGTGACCCTAAGTCGTCGAGCCGGGCGACGTTGCTGGAGTTGTTCTTCGACGTCTTCTACGTCGCCGCGTTCGCGCAGTTGTCGATGGAGTTGGCCGAGCACTCCACCTGGAGCGGACTGGGTCAGGGCCTTGTTCTGCTGCTGGCCGTCTGGTGGACCTGGTCGGTCACGGCGATCGTCACCGAGTTCTACGATCCCCGGCTACGGGTGATCCAGGGCGTGGTCGCCAGTGCGATGTTCGGCGTGGCCCTGATGGCGGTGGCCGTACCGAGTGCGTACGAGGGGCGCGGTCTCCTCTTCGCGAGCGCGTACGTGGGCCTGCACCTGGTACGGGGGGCCCTGCTGGTCGGCGCACTGCGTCCACGCCGCGCGCACGCCCGCGAGGAACGGTTCCTGTTCTGGTTCGTCATCTCCGGAGTCCTGTGGCTCGCGGGCGGTTTCGTCGATCCGGCCTGGCGTGTCGGGCTGTGGGCCGGCGCGCTCGCCGTCGACTACATGGCCACCGCGCTGCGCCACCCGACGCCCAGACTGGGTCGGGTGCCGCTCGACCAGTACAACCAGTTGAGCGTCCATTTCGGTGAGCGCTACCAGCAGATCGCCATCCTGGCCCTCGGCGAACTGACACTGATGGCCACGCTGACATTCGCCAGCGAGGCCTACACGCCCGCCCGGGCTGCCGTCTTCCTCATCGCGATCGCCACCGCGCTGCTCTTCTGGCAGATCTACGTGCTCCAGAGCAACACGCTCGTCGACCGGTCGGCGCACTGGCGTCCGCGTCAGGCGGTGCGCCTCGCGCCGTACGTCTATGCGGGTGTGGTGACCGGGGTGATCGCCACGTCGGCCGGGGTGGAACTCGTCCTCCACGAACCCCTCGGGCCCACCACCCCGACGAGTTGGGTCGCCCTCATCGTCGGTGGCCCGGTCCTGTTCGTGCTCGGGCGAATGAGCTCCGAGTACGTACTCCTCGGTCAGCTCCCGCGGTCCCGGGTGGGTTGGCTGGTGCTGCTGCTCGGCCTGACGCCGGTGCTGACCGCGCAGGCCCCGATCGTCGTCCTGATTGTCACGATGGGCGTCCTGTTCGGCATCACGCTGACCGACGCCCGGCGCAACCGACACCACTGACCAACCGCCATGAAGGTTAAGGTCATTGAATCGGCCGCGACGATAGGCAACGATCAGGCCGGTTTGCTTGTTGCACCGCCGGATGGAACTGCAACGTCACCGCCGGTAAATTCACCCCACCCCCCGGGTACGCGCCCGGCAGGCCAACAACGCGTTCGGTCTCGGTCAGAGGCCGGACGCGCCGTGTGCGGGACGCCTCGGCGTAGGCGTGACTGTTCGGCACAGGCTCAGTTCGCCGAGGTCTCGGCGGGTGACTGTGCTGGCCGGAGGAACGCCGCCACCGCGGCGTTGAAGGCCGCCGGGTCTTCCAGGTAGGGCAGATGGCCCAGTTCGGGGAACCGAGCTATCCGCGTCCCGGGATGTAGAGCCGGCATGTCCTCGATGGTGTACGCCGGGATGAGGTCGTCTCGTTCACCCCTGATCAGCAGCACCTCAGCCGGAACATTGGCCAGTTGACCTTCCTGGTCGCTGTCGAGGGTCTCGCTGAAGATTCGCCGCAGGTGGGAGGCGTCGACGCCCGACAGTGACCGCATGAAGCTTCGATTGATTCCGGGATGCGCGGTCATCCCCATCTTCGACAGCAGAGCCTCTCCCCACGCCGTGACGCCGTTCGGCTGAAGGAGAAGGTCGTACAGCTCGACGTTGCGGCGGTGATCTTCCGGAGTCAATCGTAGGAAGGCGTTGACGATCACCAGGGCTGGAACCTGGGCCGGTCGGCTCGCCGCGAATGCCAACCCGGCCCGCGCGCCGGCGGCCAGACCGACGATCGACACCTGCTCCACCGCGCAGTGCTTAACCACCGCCTCGATAGCAAGGGCATAGTCCCCGAACGGCACCTCGATCCCGGTCGACCGGCCGTGGCCTGGGAGATCCAGCGCAATCACGCGGTGGGTCGCGGCGAAGTACCGACGTTGATGCAACCAATTTCCGGCGGTTCCCCCAAGTCCGTGCAGGAACAGAAGTGCCGGTCCGGCGCCCTCAACGGTGAAATGCAGGCGTTCTGCGCCCCATTCGAGCATCATTTAGGAAAGATACCGCCGAACGGGCTGTTCACCTGTGAGCCCGACCAGGAGTGACGCGCGGTCCGATGGACCTTGTCCTTTCGCACGGACGGTGAATTCTCGCTGCTGACGTGCGTTCCACCTCAGTGGTCACCAGTGCGCAGACGACGACGTCCGCAAACTCCAGGCACTGTGATTCTCGCCTTCTCCCCTAGTGACGGGCGAGTCTGCCCGGCACGTGTCGTGCCGGGCAGACGTCTTTCACGTCGACGATGTCCACGACCCGAATCAGTCAGTCCCCGCCGGCCGCGCCAGGTCGTCGTGGATGCTACGAGCGAGATCACTCCACTCGGCCGGCTTCATCGTGCGTGGATCGATATGAACGTGCTTCCGCACCCCCTCGGCATGAACGACCTTGCCATCCGTCGAAACGAACCGGAAGCCCATGTCAGCCGATTTCGAACCGAGTCGTTCCGTCCAGAAATGCACCTCGACACCGCCGTAACCTCGGATGGGGGCGTCGTATCTGATACTGAATTCACGAATGACGTGATAAAGGTCCTGCTTCGGCCCGCCGAATGCCAATCCCATCGGCGCGACGTATGCCGCGATAGCATGCTCCAGCAGTCTGGGGTAGTTGGCGTGATGCAGAATGCCCATCGGGTCCAGGTCATCGAACTGAACACGCACGGGCTGCAAGTGGCCGTACGACACCACGAGATTCCACCTTCCTTTCGTCTTCCACCAGCAAGGCATAGTTGGCGGAAAGACATTCACTGTGTGTTGTAAGGTCACGGCCTGCGGAGGCCGAGACCCTCACCGGTCGGGCCTGTGGGTCTATCGGTGTCTTCGGCCTGCGACTCCGGGCGTTGTGCCTGGCGACGTGGGTGTCGTCATGACCCGCGGCACGGAGCGACCCGATGGGGTGTAAGAAGTGACCCAAGCGTCGGCGGAGGTAAAGCTGTCGCCGGCTTGGTTAGGGCGGCCAAGGAACAAGGGCTGTCGCTGACAGGCCCGGACCGCTGCCCACTAGTGCGGTACCGCTGACTGCCGGTAGGAGGAACGACCGGGTGTCTACTTCTTGAGACGCCGGCTTCCGGCGTGCCAGTCCTCGACCTTCCCTGTCTCCTGCGCGGTGACTCCGAACGACGGCAGTTGTGGCTGCTCGCGCAGGCTGCGCTTGAGTTCGGCGAATCCGGGGAACTGGGCGAGGCCGACGACGTGGTCCCACAGCTGTGCGGCTTGCTTCTCGTCGGGTAGCCGGCTGATCACCGGCCCGAAGAACGCCGCGCCGTCCGGCGGCTGGAAGTGCACGATCGGCGTGCCGACGTCCTTACCCGTCAGCGACAGCGCCTCGTCCGACTCGGCTTGGATCTCCGCGTCACGGGACGTGTCGTCGAGGAACTCGACAAGCGATTTTGGCAGGCCGGCCTCGGTGAGCGCGGCGGTGGCGAGGTCGGGAGCACCCTGCCAGCCCGGCTCCCGGCCGTCGTCGGGGCCCACCTCCAGGATGCGGGCGCCGTACGCGGTGTACAGGGGGCCGATCGCCTCGCGGCCGTGCTTCTCGCGCACCGCCGAGGCCACCCGCAGCAGGCGCAGCCCCGCGGTGTGCTGGGCTTCGTAATCTGGCGGGAAGTGGGTGTCGTAGTCGATGTGCGAGTTGATCAGGCGCAGCGAGATGAACCGCCAGTCGACGGTGTAGTCCCGTTGTGCCTGCACGATCCTGATCCACTTGCTTGTCATCCATGCGAACGGGCAGATCGGATCGAAGTAGAAGTTGATGTCAGCGGTCCTGGCCGAGTCCGCTCTTCCAGATTCCATGTGTGTGACCCTCCTACTCATTCTTACTGACAGGCGGGGCTGCTAATTGGCAGTTCTAGGCGCTGTTCGGGCGCCGGGTCGGGAAGGCGTGCCGCCGGGCGAGGATCACCACGAGCACGGTCGGCACCATGAGTACGACCGCTGCGATGATGAGCGAGCGCGACCCGAAGCCGGCGAGAAGCGCGCCGCCAACGAGTCCGCCGAGGCCGATTCCCAGGTTCCAGGTCGTCACCATCGACGACTGGGCCACGTCTGCGTGCTCTCCTGCCGCCCTCATCAGCGCCGATTGCAGCAGGGTGGCTGCGCCGCCGAACGACAGTCCCCATGCCGCGACCGTGACGTAGTCGGCCACAGCGCTGGAACTGGCCACGGTCAGCACGACCGCGGCTGCGGCGAACAACCCCGTGCCGAGTACGACGAGTCGACGGTGGTGCCGGTCGATGAATAGGCCTGTGAGCCAGATGCTGACGATCGAGGCGATGCCGAAGTCGAGAAGGATCCACTGGACATGATCCTGCAGACCGGCGTCGGCGAGGATGGGCGTGATGTACGTGTACAGGATGGTGTGCGCGAGCACGAACGCTCCGGTCACCACGAGGACCGTACGGATGCCCCGCAGTTTCAGGATGGTGCGCAGTGGAATCCGGTCCTCGGCCTTCTGTCCGGCGAAGTTGGGCAACTTCCACGCGGTCCAGATGATCAGTAGGGCGGTCAGCGCCGAGGCGAGGCCGAAGGTGAGCTGCCACCCGACCGCCTTGCCGAGATACGCGCCGACTGGCACGCCGAGAGACAGGGCTACCGGTGTGCCGGCGAAGGCGAACGCCATCGCCCGGCCCTTGAGTGGGGGGCCGACCAGACGTGCCGCGTACCCACCAAGCAGGCTCCAGACGACCCCGGAGGCGGCGCCCGCGACGAATCGGGCAACCATCGTGACGGAGAAGTTGAGGGAGACGGCGGTGACGAGGTTGGCGATCACGAAGCCCACCAGTGCTGCCAGGAGCAGGTGACGTCGTGGCCACGTCGCGGTGGCCAGCGCGACGGGGATCGCCGTCAGCAGCGTTCCCACTGCGTAGATCGTGACGGTCTGACCGGCTACGGACTCCGAGACTCCGAGCGCCTGACTCATCTGCGGCAGCACACCGGCCGGCAGCGCTTCGGTCAGGGTGGTGATCAATCCGGCGGTGAAGAGCGCTATCAGGGACGGGAACGGCAGACGTTCCGTACGCGACGTCTGCGGAACGTCCAGATGTGTGGTGGACACGGGTCATTCCTCATCTAGTTGCAGGTCTCAAGCCACCACTGCTGCGGCGGCTCGACCATGCTGTAACCTTCACATCAATGTGATGGCAAGGGTGCTGTGAGGGCGGTCTCGTTGAGGATCAAAGAGTTGTCCGAGCGGGCGGGCGTGTCGCCTCGACTCCTGCGTTACTACGAAGAGCAAGGCCTGCTCAGTCCCAGGCGCGAGGAGAACGGGTATCGCGACTACGACGAGGCCCTGGTGGAAAGGGTCGAGCAGATTCGCAGTCTGCTCAACGCAGGCCTGACGACAGAGATCATCAGGGAAGTGCTGCCCTGCCTGGCCGAAGCGGCGACCCGCGAGTATCCCGCCCCGGACTTCGTCAGCCGGGTTCAGCAGGAGCGCGACCGGATGGCGGAGCGACTCGAGTGCCTGACGAAGAACTTGCAGGCCATCGACGCGTACCTGGACGCCGTCGCCCAGAGGTAGCTCAGCCACGTCGTCGCGGCAGCCGCACTCGTGGCCGCGTCCCCAGCGGGCGGCGAATACCTACAGCACCGATGCGTAAGGAGATGTCGGACCTCGCCGAGCGTGCGCCCCTGCCGAACGCGCCTTCGCCACCGGCGTCGGCCCATAGTCCGACAGGGGCAGGCGTGACCAGTCGTTGATCTCCTTGATCACCGTGTCGGTGATCCGGCGCAGGCAACGACAACTCCACCTCGTCGACCCCCGACGACCGGCGCTGCGGCTTGCGGACCATCTGAGGCTCGAACGTCCCGGCCCGATCTCGCGGCACGTCGATGGGGAGTCACGACCTGACGTCGTTCCCGTCCAGCAGCGCGAGAGCGCCCGTGGTCGCATTGTCGGCGGAGGACTGCCGTCCGGTGGCTCGCGCGATGACAAACGCGCCCTCGACGACGGCCAGGAGTGTGGCAGCGGTCTTCGCCGGGTCCAGCTTCGGCGATAGTGAGCCGTCGCCCTGAGCTTCTCGAACGACGTTCTCAAGAAGGTCGGCCAGCTCGGTGAACGCGGCGCCGAGGGCCTCCCGTAACCCGGCTTCGGCAAGAATCCCTGCGTCGTACGCGAAGCCACCGATCTGGCATCCGCCGAGCGCGTCGCCGGCCGACGCGAGGAATGCGGCAAGGCGCTCCCGGCCCGTCGGCAACCCTTCCATCGCGGCGCGCACGGAAGCGAGGAGATCCCGCCCGTTCTCCCGAACCACCTCCTGGCCGAGGTCGGGCTTCGTCGGGAAGTGGTGATAGAAGCTGCCCTGCCCGACACCGGAGTCGGCCATCACCTGCTTCGGGCTCGTCGTCGAGTATCCGTGGCGCCAGAAGAGCCTCTTGGCCGAGTCGATGATCAGCCGCCTGTTGTCCATGACACAAGACTAGCAAGCTCCATACCTGGAGGTAGGGTTGTCGCCATACCTAGAGGTATGTATGGTTGGCTCGTCCGACGTTCACCGAAGGGAGCACCACCATGACCGCCACACCGTTCGTCCCCGTCGTGCAGTACAAGACCGAGGACCTCGACGGGTTCCAGATGTTCTACCGAGAGGCCGGCCCGGCCGATGGCCCGGTCGTCCTGCTCCTGCACGGCTTCCCGACCTCCTCCCACATGTTCCGCAACCTGATCCCGTTCCTCGCGGATCGGTTCCGCGTCATCGCGCCGGACCTGCCCGGCTACGGACACAGCGCCGCACCCGATCGCGCCGAGTTCTCCTACACCTTCGACAATGCGGCGAAGTACGTGCAGAAGCTGCTGACGAAGCTCGGAGTGACCAGGTACGCCGTCAACGTCTTCGACTACGGCGCACCAACCGCCTGGCGGCTCGCCCTCGCGAACCCCGACGCGATCACGGCGCTCATCGTGCAGAACGGCAACGCCTACGACGAGGGCCTGGACAACGACTTCTGGGCGCCGATCAAGCGCTACTGGGCCGACAACAGCCAGGAAAACCGTGATGCCCTCCGCGGCCTGCTCACCCTGGACACCACGAACTTCCAGTACACCGACGGGATGGCCCACGCCTCCCACATCTCACCCGACAACTGGACCACCGACCAGGCCCTGCTCGACCGACCCGGCAATGACGAGATCCAGCTCGACTACTTCCTCGACTACGGCACGAACCCGGCGCTCTACCCGTCGGTGCAGGAGTGGCTGCGTACCGCGCAGCCGCCGACCCTCATCGTCTGGGGCGCGAATGACGTGATCTTCCCTGCCGAGGGCGCGCACCCCTACAAGCGAGACCTGAAGGACGTCGAACTCCACCTCTTCGACAGCGGGCACTTCCTGCTCGAGGACCGCGCCGACGAGGTCTTCCCGCTCATCCACGACTTCCTGAGCCGTAAGCTCGGCTGACCAATCTGGTCGTGCCGGACGCCCTGGCAGGTATAACCGTAGATACACGACGCCGAGCGAGTTCGGCCTCTGGATCGATGACATCGCCCTCTCCAGTGAGCGGCTCGGCTGCTGACTGGAGAGGGCGATGCCGGTTCAGATCACCGTTGAGGGTGTGTGCGCCGTACCGTTCGGGGTCAGCTCGTCGGTCGTCATGGTCGCCTCCACGGTCGGCGCCGACCGTCCACGCGACCCGGAACGTCCCTACGAACAGCATGCTCGCGACCGCCGCCGTCGTCGCGACCGCCGCCGCGGCACTGGTGTGCCAACCGCTGGGCAGCGACAGCGGCGACCGGCGTGCCTCGTCGGCGGGCCAGCGGCGGAGAGCCGCGTGGGTCGCGAAGATGAGCACCCAGGTCGTGGCGGCGCCGAACAACGCGACGCCGAGAAGCTTCGCGAACGGGTCGTCGGGCGAGACGAGGGACACCGTCCGTGCCCGCTTGCCATGACACCAATGTGAAGGTTGGACGATAGTCGAGCCGCCGCAATCAGCGCTCTTTCTTGCAGAGCTCGTCGGCGAAAAGAAACCAACTGCGGCGTCGCGGCGTCACACGCCATGGCAAGCGCCAAAGGTGGTCGTCATCACTCCTATCGGGAGACCCCATGTCTGTCGCAGAAATGTTTGAACCGCTTACCCTCCTGCATGGCCCGCCGATGCGCAACCGATTCATGATGGCACCGCTCGTCAATCAACAAAGCGGGCATGACGGTTCAGCTTCCACCTTCGACCAAGATTGGATTCGGCAGCTCGCGTGGGGCGGTTACGCCTTGATCCAGACTGGTGCCACTTACGTCGAGGCCGGCGGCATCGCGTACGAGCGGCAGCTAGGTATTCATAGTGATGCCCACGTGGCCGGACTGACCCAGATGGCCACCTCGATCCGCGAGGGGGGAGCGCTTTCCGCTGTGCAGTTGCACCACGCCGGGCATCGCGCTGATCCTGGCTTGGGCGGAATTCCAGCCCCCGCTTCCAGCCTGACGGTGCCGGGTGTCAGAGCTCTGACCACGGAACAGGTGGAGCGGATCCGGGACAGTTTCATCGCTGCCGCGAGGAGAGCGGAACTGGCCGGATTCAACGGAGTGTCAGTCCACGGCGCATTCGGGTGGATCCTGTCGGAATTCATGTCCCCGTTATTGAACGATCGCAGCGACAAATATGGCGGTAGCACCGAGAACCGAGCCCGCCTTACCGTCGAGGTGATCGAAGGAATTCGACGGGTTTGCGGCCCCGACTTCCAGATCGGTTTGCGCATGTCCGTCGAGCGCTACGGGCTTCGCCTGGAGGAACTGCGCGAAATCGCAGCGAACATCCTTGATCGCGAACTGATCGACTATCTCGACCTGGCACTGTGGGATTCCGCTCAGATCGTTCAGGAGGGCACGTTTCGGGGCCAGACCATGCTCAGTGTCTTCACCAGCCTTCCTCGCCGAGGTGTGCGTGTGGGTACGGCAGGAAAGATAATGAGTGCTCAACGGGTCGGGCAACTTTTGGATGAGGGATGCGACTTCGTCCTGATCGGCAGGGCCGGCATCCTCCGGCGGGATTTTCCTTTTCAAGTGAAGCAGCACCCGCGGTACGAAAGTCCGAAGACGCCGGTGACGGAGGAATACCTTCTCGCCAACGGACTGAGCGAACGTTTCATCAAACACCTGCGGAGGTGGCCATACTTTGTTCGGAGCTCCTAGGGTAACGCGATTCTGATAGGTCCTCGCCGGGTTGCTCCCGATGATCTGGCGACGTCTGCGTGTGCAGATCGGGTATGCCATCACCGTCTGGTGGCGTACCCGATTACTGTGTCACGTTCAAGAATGGTATTCCCGGCGCAGCCGTCTTTGTCGATGAACTTTGTTGGTGGACTGTTGTTGTCTCGCGATTTCCGTGCGCTTCGGCGCGAGGTTACTTCTTAAGCTGTGATCGAAGTTACACTGAAACAGCATGTCTGAACACGATGTATAGTTGCGTCGTACACTCGGGTTGTACTTGTCCCTCCCCAGCTTTGGAGCAGCTTCATGAGTGATGCGACTTTCCTGCTCGTACACGGTGGCCACCACGGCGAGTGGGTTTGGGGTCCTTTGCAGAAAGCGATGGCGGACCGCGGTCTTGCGACCCGCACGGTGACCCTGCCGACCGCGGTGACGGACGCGTCGTCCGGCGAGCCTTACCCGAGCATGTACGACGATGCCCAGGTCGTCCGGGAGGCTATCGCCGAGATCACCGGTCCGGTCGTCGTGGTGGCCCACTCCTACGCGGGGGTGCCCGTCACCGAGGCGATCACCGCGGAATCCGGGGTAGCCCACGCCGTCTACGTCGCCGCCTACATGGTCGACACCGGGGAAAGCATGTTCGGCACGCACGGCGTGCCGACGCCGGACTCGCTGGGTGGCCTGCGCCCCGCAGCGAACCCAGACCTGAACCTGCCCCTCGCCTTCTACGACGGCGATCCGACCAACCCCGAGACCGCCGCAGCGATCGCGCGGCTGGTTCCCCAGAGCGCCCGCGCTGACTACGAGTCGGTGACTCGAGTCGGCTGGCGCGAGGTAGCCAACAGCTATGTCATTCCGTCCGATGACATCTCCCTGACCGGCACGATCGCCGAGCAGATGGCCACCCGCGCCGATCGAGTGTTCCGGGTGCCCGGCAACCACGCGCCGTTCTGGTCGAATCCTGCCGAGTTCGCTGACGTCCTGGTGGAAATCGATGGCCTCGTTCACTCGGCGAGCTAAGGCGGACCCCGGGACGCCGGCGGTCGAGAGCCGCATCCTGGCCGCGACGGAACGCCTGATCGAGCGGGGCGAGCGCTACACCGAGATCTCGGTGCAGCAGATCCTGACCGAGGCGGGTGTCTCCCGGGCGACCTTCTACGCGCACTTCCGGGACAAGACCGACCTGATCGTGCGGTTGACCGCCGATTTGCGGCAGCGGCTGCTCGAGATGGCTCAGGGATGGGACCCCGCAGCAGGCGAGGATGGCGCCGACCGGTACACCCGCTTCTTCGCCGACGTCATCGCCCTGCACCGCCGGAAAGGCTTCGTGCTGGCGGCGCTGCGCGAGGTCGCGAGCTACGACCAGACGGTTCGCGGCTTCTACACCGCCGATCTGGAGGGCTTCGACCAGGCCGTGCTCCGCACACTTGTCGAACAGCAGCAGTCGGGAAAGACCCCGGCCGACCTGGACGCCGCCGCGGCGAGCCGGGTGATCGTGTGGGGTGGGGGACAGGCCATCGCCCGGCATATCGAAGTCGACAACGGCGACGGCGACGCCGCGTTCGCCCGCGAACTAGGGCACATCTGGTGGTACGGCGCCTACCGCCGCCCACCCGCGAATCAACTCATCGAGGAGCCGAAGAAGTGAACGAAGGACTACCGATCCACCCGCTGGCCGGCCGCACCGCTCTCATCACCGGTGGTGGACGCGGCGTCGGCGCGAGCGTCGCCAGATTGTTCGCCACGGCCGGCGCCCGGCTCGCGCTGACCGGCCGGTCGGAGGAGTCGCTGCGCGAGGTCGCCGACAGCCTCCAGGACGGTGCCGTGATCATCCCCTCCGACCTGTCGCGGGACGGCGAAACGGAGCGACTCTTCGACGCTGCCCTCGCCCGCCTGGGCCAGTTGGACATCCTGGTGAACAACGTGGGCGCTCTCAATTTCACCCAAAGCCAAAAGCTCACCGAGGCCGAGGCGGACGACCTTTGGCGGCTGAACGCCCGCTCCCCGCTGATCCTGGCCGGTCGAGCTGCTGAGCACATGGCATCGCGAGGAGGCGGCAGCATCGTCAACCTCTCATCGGTCATCGGCAGCGAACGGGCCATCGCCAACCAGACCCTGTACGGCGCCACGAAGGCAGCGGTCGACGGAATGACACTCGCGATGGCCGCCGAGTGGGGCCCGAAGGGTGTGCGCGTCAACGCTGTCCGTCCTGCCGTGACCAACACCGACATGTCTGCGCCCATCTTCGCCAACCCCGAATGGAAGAAAACGCTGACCGCGCAGTACGCCCTCGGTCGCCTGGGTGAACCCGAGGACATCGCCCAGGCCGTCCTGTTCTTCGCATCACCGGCCAGCTCGTTCGTCACCGGCCAGCTCCTGAGCGTCGACGGTGGCTGGATCAGCACCCTGGTGCACTGATTTGGTGGCAACGGTGTTGTCGAAACTGAGCCGCAACCGGCCTAGGGTCCCGGCGAAACCACGGGACAATGCCGTTTCGCTGATCTCCGGTGGGCCTTGACCATCGGATCGCCGAACGAGCTCGGGCGACCTGGTCACGTGGGGGAGTGGTTGATCCCGATCGCGACGCGGTACGAACCGAACGCCCCTCCCGTGAAGCCGAAGTGTGTGCGGTCGCCCGGCGGGCGTGGCCTGGCGACCGCACGCCTGGTCAGCGCAGGTTCTCGAAGAAACGTGCGCCTGCCGGCGTGTCTGGAGGCCCCTGAAATGGGATACGTCGCTGTTCACGTCACCCGTGATGACGAGCCGGCGATGGCGGGTGCAGCTGATCTCTGGCGCCTCCACGGAAGCAAAGCGACGTCGTCGGCGCACCGCCACCGCAGCCGGCAGCATCCCGCTGTGACGAACCCGCAGCTCCTCACCACGGCAAGGCCATTTGGACAGCCCGGTTTCTGGAGCTCTGTTTCTGGTGATCGTCCGTTCCTCGGGACCGTGCTCGATACGATGACGGTTTCCTCATGGCGCTCACTCTATTGCGCCGGTTACGGCGAATGCGTCCGCTGTAGTGTCTTGGCGCGCTGAGGCGGACATGGCTCTGGTAACGCTTGCTGGTCGGCTGACGCCGTTCCGGTGCAAGAATGCAACGATGACCGGTCCCATGGCTCTTCAGCCCGTCGATGAGTCCTGGCAACGCGGTCTCGCCATTGTTGCCCACCCCGACGACCTGGAGTTCGGCACTGCCGCCGCCATCGCCCGCTGGACCAAGCAGGGCAAGCACGTCGCCTATGTTTTGCTCACCAGTGGCGAGGCCGGCATCGACGACCTCGATCCGGCCGACGCCGCCATCGCCCGCGAGCAGGAGCAGCGCGACGCGGCCGCCATCGTCGGCGTCGAACAGGTCCACTTTCTGGGCCTGCCCGACGGCGTCCTCGACTACGGCGTCCCTCTGCGCCGCGAGCTGGCCCGCGTGATCCGCGCTCAGCGTCCGGACGTCATTATCACCAACAACTTCCGAGACAGCTGGGACGAGGCCGACCACACCCTGAACATGGCCGACCACATCGTCACCGGCCGCGCCGTCCTGGACGCGGCGCGCGACGCCGCCAACCGCTGGGTTTTCCGAGACCAGATCGAGCAGGACGGCCTCGACAAGTGGTCCACCCGCGCGGTCTGGGCCGCCGGCTCACCCTGTCCGAGCCACGCCGTGGATACCACCGACACATTTGATTTGGGCGTACGTTCCTTGAAGGCCCACGCCTCCTACCTGAAGAGCCTGGCCTCCGGCACCTTTGACGCCGAGGGATTCCTCGAGAGTGTCTCGCGCCAGGTCGGCGCCCGTCTGGGTGTCCGCCATGCCGCTTCCTTCGAAGTCTTCGACCTCGGTCTGCTGTAAAGCACAGTCTCTTCCGCTTCCTGACTTACGCGGTGTCACGCTCGGGTGAAGCTCGACAATCGCTGCTGTCCGCCTGGGCGGAGACACCGAGGCGGCGGCGGACCCGTCACCAGCATGTGAAGCCGCACACCGCCTCTTCGACTATTACCAAACGTTCGGTAATATTGCCGGTGCATCGACCGGAGGGAGGTTGCGATGCCCGAGCGGAAGACCGCGGTGGTCAACCGCGACAAGATCGCGATCACGGCCTCCGGCGGGTGCTCAATCGCGGTCGGCGCGAAGGATTCGGTGGTAGACGGCGGCATCGAGGCCATCAGCAACACAGGGCGCCGGGCACGCCGGGAGTGGCCAGCCAGCGAGAGCTCACGGAGCACGACTACCGAGTCCTTACGTTCTCAATCTTCGCGACCCGGGCCGGAACGGCTCCGGCCCCGGGCATCTGCCGGGCAGCACAGGGAGAATCACCATGTCGAACTCTTCTGTTTATCATTGGGGGGAATTGGAGGCTCAGGCCAGAGCCGGACTCACCGAGAGGGCCTCGGCCATCTCCCAACTGGTGAAGCCGCTACTGCCTGACGGCGCCGACAACTTCCTGTCGTACCAGAATCTGCTGGCGGTCGGGGCTCAGGGCGACGACGGCAGGCTCTGGGCGTCGCTGTTCGTCGGGCCACGCGGGTTCATCAGTGCCCCCGACGATGAATCGGTGCAGGTGCTGGCTCAGCTCGCGGCCGACGATCCGGTCGAGCCGATTACCCGGCGCCAGGGCAAGCTGGGCATGCTGGCCATCGATCTCGAAACGCGCATCAGACTGCGGATCAACGGCGAAGCGACGCCGCTGCCTGGCGGGCTCCGGCTCGCCATCGAGCAGAGCTTTCCCAACTGCCCGAAGTACATTCAGAAGCGCCACGTGGTCAGTTTGGCCGACGCGCGGCGTCGAGAGGCAGGGTCGGCCGACGGTAAGCGGGTCGCCGCACTGACCGACGAGATGAGCGAGTTGGTCGCCCATGCCGACACCTTCTTCGTGGCCTCGGCTTCCGAAACCGGGAACCCTGATGTCTCGCACCGCGGCGGCAACCCGGGATTCGTCGACCTGATGTCGCGGACACGCTTGCAATGGCCCGACTACGTCGGCAACAACATGCTGATGACGCTGGGCAACATCACCGAGAACCCGTACGCGGCGCTGCTTTTCGTCGACTGGGCGACCGGGACGACGCTCCAACTGACCGGGCGAGCCAAGGTGAATTGGCCCGAGGGTCTCGGCCCGACCGCGACCGGCCAGCGGTCCGTGGAGTTCGATCTCGATGAAGCCATCTATCGGCCAGAGGCACTCCTGACGAACTGGTCGGCGCCAACCCTATCGCGATTCAACCCGCCCCTGCCGGTCTGATCGCCTCAGGGGGATCATCAGTTGTCCCTCGCCGCGGACCTGAGGCGAGCGCGATGACACTGCCGGCTATCCGGCATTGCCAGGTCCGCCGATCAGCGTTTGCGGAAGTTCGGCCAGCGCCAACCGAAACTCGGCCGGATCGTCCAGCACTCGTGCTACGACCAGTGACCCCTCGATGAGGACCAGCGCGGTTCTCGCCCGGCGCGCGGCATCCTCCTCGGAGGCTCCTGCGCGCCGGGCGATTTCCGCCATCGCCGTCAGCCAGGTCGTTGCCAGATGGGTGGCCCGGGCTCGAATGTCGTCCGGGGCGCCGCGGAGCGTCATCGTGTCCAAAACGCAGGCGAGGCGACCGTCGTCATAGAACGCGCCAACACGTCGAGCCATCTCCGCGACGGCCGTCGACGGGTCGCCCTCGGACATCAACGGATCGAGAATATCGCTGAATATCTGTTCCACGGACGCCATCACCGCTGCGGCCATGGCGGGTTTTCCGTTGGGGAACCGGTGATAGAGGCTGGCGCGGTGCAGCCCTGAAGCCGACGACAGTGCCGTCAGCGAAGCTCCCTCGTAGCCCGAACGGCGGAAGACCTCGGTGAGCTGCTTCAGCAGTGCCTCGTCTTCGATGCTAGGTGCGCGGCCCATATCACCAGGTTACCGAACATACGGTAAAAACTGAGGCTCGGGAAACGCGCGTTGAGACACGTCCCCACGCCCGCCGGAACTGAACCTTTACGAGGGCGAACCCGTAGGCCGCGACAACCCGGCGAGTCAGCGCAGGATCGCTCAGACTTCCCGGCGTCGATCAGGCTTGTCAACCGGAGAAGGCGGTGGCCAGTACCGGATCGCGAACGGAGGCCGCGAGCTCTTCATGGGCGCTCCGGCTCAGCTTCGGGACCCCCGACGTCGGGGCACGCTGGAGCACGACTGTGGGACGGCAAGATCACTGCGCTCGGTGCGGAGACCTCCAACGAGGGCCGGCCTCAAGGGGCGTCGCGTGCTGTCACCGCGCCGGCGTCGAGTTCTCGGACCCGCCCTCTGCGTCCGCCGGGTGCTCGTCCGCGATCACGCAGACCCCGTCGCTACATACGACCGCCGGTGGAATGTCGAGGGCGACGATGGCGATCGGGTCCTTCTCGTCCTCGTTCACGCCGCCGTCCCCCGCTTCTCGTGGGAGAGCTTGCGGAGCACCTGAGCGAAGGCGGACGTGTCCTGAGCGCCGGAGACGCCGTACCTCTCTTCGAAGACGTAGAACGGGACGCCCCGGATGTCGAGCCTGTGCGCGTGTGCCTCCTCGGCACGGACGTCGTCAACGAAGCGGTTCTCCCGGAGCGCCGCCAGCGCCTCCTCGCGGTCCAAGCCGACCTCGGCAGCCAGGTCGGCGAGGTCCTCGTTCCGGCCGACGTGGCCACCCTCCTCGAAATGGGCGGCGAGGATCCGCTCAACCATCTCCAACTGCATGCCCTGCTCCTTGGCGAAGCGGATGAGCTGGTGGCCCTTCAGCATGTTCGTGTGCCGCAAGATGTCGTAGTCGAAACGCAGTCCGACCTGCGACGCGGCGCCGACGATCCGGGCCAGCAGCGGCTCGACCTGGTCGGCGGTGAACCCACGGATCTCCAGGTAGTCTTGCTCGCTCCCCTCGAACTCCTGGGGCAGGTCCGGCGCTAGCTCGTAGGCGTGGTACTCGACCTCGACTGGGATACCCGTCTCGGCGACGGCCGCCTCGAACTTCTTCTTCCCGATGTAGCACCAGGGGCAGGCGATGTCGGACCAGACATCAACCTTGATAGGACTCGTGGCTGAGTACGTCGTGTCGTTCATGCCACCAGACTCCAACGTTCACATCAGTGTCACTGCAAACGCGCTCGTCGTGCCCCCGGTCACAACGACGTCGTCGGTGCCGATGGCAGCTGCGCAGAGAGGGGCGACTGTCACCGCTTGCCGTACCGCCAGGCCGAAACCTGCCCTCGGCTCCGTGGAATGGCGTCCGATGGGATGCGAGCTGTTCCGCCACACGAGTTCCGTACAGACCGACACTTCAATGGTCTTCGGACAGCGCTGTAGGGGATCCGGGACGGGCGGCCGGCGATGCAAGCTCGCCGTCGAGCATCGCGGCGACCTGCCGGCTCCAGGTGCAGAGCTCCCTGCTGTCGGAGTCGACCGCGCAGGCCCTAGTTGTTCTGCCCATGGACGTTGGTGACAGGGCTGGGATCTTGAACGGGTGAGGACCTCCGGGGTAGGTGTGGAGCTACCAGACAGCCGCACCTGACCCGTGGAGGTCCTCATGGTCCACCGTAACGCCCCGTTGTCAGAGACCGGCAGGCTGCGCCTTGCCCGCTGTGTCGTCGATGACGAGTGGCCATTGCGACGCGACGCGGAACGCTTCCAGGTCAGCGTGAACACGGCGAAGCGGTGGGCCGATCGCTACCGCATCAACGGTGCAGCGGGCATGGCCGATCGGTCCAGTCGGCCGCACCGTAGCCCGTCACGCACGGCACCGCCGGTCGAGCGCAAGGTGTTGCACCTGCGGGCCAAGCGACGGTGGGGACCCGCGCGTATCGGTGGCCAACTCGGGCTCCCCGGATCCACCTGCCACGCGATCTTGCGTCGTGCCGGCGTCGCCCGCCTGGCTCACCTCGACCGGGCTACCCGTGAGCCGATCCGCCGCTACGAACACACCTCACCGGGCGACCTGGTCCACGTCGACATCAAAAAGCTCGGCAACATTCCCGACGGCGGCGGCTGGCGCACCCAGGGCCGTGCTCGTGGGAAACTCAACCGCACCGCCACCGCAGGTCACCGCACCGACGCGTGGGGCGGCGCCCGGCTCGGCTACGCCTACCTGCACACCGCGATCGACGACTACTCCAGGCTGGCCTACACCGAAATCCTTCCTGACGAACGTCAAGACACCGCTGCCGCGTTCTGGCAACGCGCCCACGCCTGGTTCAGCTCATCCGGCATCACCGTCCGCCGCGTCCTGACCGACAACGGCTCCTGCTACAATCCTCCCTCGGACACCAAATTTCGTGGAAAATCACGATAAATAGTATAGGTTGAGTATCCTATTTGGGCCCAAATGCTGAGAGTCTGGAATGCCTTCTGGTATGACCGGCCGCATGGGTCCAATTCGGTAGACAGGGAATGGCGTCCGTTCGCGGCGCGCTGACCGTCGGATATTTGTAGTGCCGGGGCCTGCGGCTCAACGTTGGTACGGGTCGATGATTTCCTTTGGGCGCAGCGCGGGGGCGGCGAGCTCGCGGAGTGTCGGCGAGGTGAGGTAGAACCTGCCGCGGGTCTCGCCGTGTTGTTCGAGCATGCCTGCCCGGACGAGTGCGCGGAGGTCGCGGGTTGCTTGGTCGTCGGTGAGGTTCTCGTCGCGTTGATAGAGGGTGCGGCGTACTCGGCCGCCGGTGGCGGCGAGGTGTATGGCGCTGACGACCCGCTCGGGCAGCCCGTTGCGCCGGACCCAGGTGTCGAGCAGTTCCCAGAGTTGCGCGGCTTGGTCGAGGCGTTGCCGGACCAGTTGGGCTTGTTGGTGGTGGGCGCTCAGGCAGAATCGGATCCAGTGGCTGGTGTCGTTGTCCGGCTGCCAGTTTGGGCCGCCTGCGTCGCCGAGCGCGTCGTAGTAGGCGTAGGTGTTTCGGCCGACGCCGAGCCACTCCTCGATCGAGGAGAACTCCGGGGCGAGGACGCCGTCGCGGGCGAGTACGAGGGTGTGTAGGCAGCGCGACATTCGGCCGTTTCCGTCCCGCCAGGGGTGGATCTTGACCAGGTTCAGGTGGGCCATGGAGGCCCGCACGAGCAGCGGGGTCTCTGGTTCGCCGTCGGCCAGCCAGTCGATCAGCTCGGAGATCAGCGACGGAACGTCGTCGGCGTCTGGCCCGGTGTAGACGCGTCGGCCGGTGTGCGCCTCGTCGATGTGGATGTCTCCTGGACGGTAGCGGCCCGGCCATTTGCTGAGGTCATGGCGGAGCATCATGAAGTGCAGTGCGTTGAGCAGCATGTGCTGCCAGGTGAACTCGCGTGAGCGGGCGAGTTGTTGCACGTAGGTCAGGGCGTCGCGGTAGCCGGTGATGACTTCCCAGGTTTGCGGGTTTGTCTCTACCGGTTCGTCGCCGGCGACTGCTGCGGCGGCGTCGTCCAGGGAGACCTGGTAGCCCTCGATCGAATTCGAGCCCTGGATCGCGTGAGCGATCAGGGTTCGTCGGAGGTGTCCTGTCCAGCGGTGTGGCTCGGCGATCTGATGCCGCAGGTTGTCCCGCATGGTGTCCAGTTCGCCGAGCACGCGCTTGTCGTCGTCGGCGAGTGCGGGAGTCCGATACAGCATGCGCAAATCATACAATGCTTTCCGCTGAATCCCAGATTAATTTCAGCATTACGCCGGTGAAGGGCTTCAGGCTGCCCCTGACGCGTCGCGCCTCATCGCTGAATGAGGTTGTTCGGTCATGACACGACCTATCCGACCGAAGGAACACCTCGTCGGTCCACTCGTACCCGCTGTCCTGCCCGCGCGTCCCCGCTCAGGCACGATGCCGATGCCCGCTCTACCTGCCCGAGTCTGCCCACCGGCGATCATCGACGCCATCCTCTTGCTGGGGATGGCTCTTCCGGCAAGCTGTGGCCGGGTGAGCGTGCAGCACCTCCTGCGCGCGTTGGGCTGGCCCCCGCACCACCGCCTCGACATTCAGCCGCGCCACGGCATGCTCGTCATCTGCTCGGCCAGCGACGGCCGCCACCAGGTGGGTAGACGAGGGGACCACGGCCAGGAAGGCGTTCGCGGCCGTCGTCCCGGCGGGTCCGGCGCCCTCTTTAAAGGAGCTGCGCGACTTTCTGACCGCGCGGGGAATGACCGAGTGGTATCAACCATCGCGCCTTCTCATCCTGGACAGACTGCCGCGCAACTCGGCCGACAAGGTGCTGCGCAGGGAGATCTCGCCGCCGCGGATCGAGCGAAGCGGTGAAGCGAGAGATCGGTAGCGCGTTAGCGGGTTATGCGAACTAACGCGTACGTCATCGGCGGGTCGATCCCCGGGCTGCTGGCCGCCTCGGTCCTGGCCGGGCGGTACGACCGGGTCGTGGTGCTGGAGAGCGACGACCTCCCGGACGGTCCCACCCCTCGGCGCGGGGTGCCGCAGAGCCGGCAGCTGCACGCGCTGCTCAGCCGAGGGTTGGCGACGTTGGAGGAACTCTTCCTGGGATTCACGGCTGAGTTGATCGCGCGGGGCGCGGTGCTCGGCGACCTGGTGGGCGACCTGCATTGGATCATCGAAGGCCGGCCGCTGTCCCGCGAACCGATCGGTCTGGCCGGGCTGTCCGCGACCCGGCCGCTGATCGAGGACCGGATCCGTCGCCGGGTGGCCGCGCTGCCCGGCGTCGAGTTCGTCACCGGCGTCCGGGTCGTGGCGGCCCGGCTTTCCTGACGACCCTCCATTCCCAGTGACACCTAACAGCAAAGGACGACAACCATCGTGACCAGTGACATCGCGGCCCCGCCGCAGGCCTCCGTGTTCGGCCTCGCCATGGGCGCCGTGCTCGCCCAGTCTCTCGCCGCCGTCGTCGAACTCGGCGTTGTCGACCTGCTTGCGGACGGGCCTCGGCCGGTGAGTGAACTCGGCTCCGAAACCGGCACCGTGGGCGACAGCCTGAACCGGATGCTGCGACCGCTCTCCACCGCCGGGTATTTCGACCGGGACGGCGAGACCTATGCGCTCAACGACGTCAGCCGAACGCTGCTGAGCGGGCATCCGGCGGCCGGTCGTGAGGTGGTGCTGGCGTTGCTCAGTCCGACCTTCGTCGATTCGTACCAGCGGCTGGCCGCTACGGCGCGCACCGGCATCACCGGTACGGATCTCGCGGTCGGAGTCCCGATTTTCGAGCATTTCGCCCGCAATCCGGAGGAGGGCACCACCTTCAACCGGGCCATGCTCGGCATCCACGGCCCGGAGGCGGCTGCGGTGTCCGCCGCGTGGGATCTGCCCGGCGCCCGGCTCATCGTCGATGTCGGCGGCGGCATCGGCACCCTGCTGCGTACCGTTGTGGAAGCCGTTCCCGGCTCGCGTGGCATCCTCTTCGACCGGCCCGAGGTGGTGGCCCAGGCCGACCTGAGCGCGACCGAGGATCGCATCAGCGCCGAAGGCGGCGACTTCTTCGAGGCCGTTCCCGCCGGCGGTGACGTCTATCTGTTGTCACACATCGTGCACGACTGGTCGGACGAGACGGCCCGCGAGATCCTCGTGCGGTGCCGCGATGCGATGGCGCCGGACGGGCGGGTGGTGCTGATCGAGATGGTGCTGCCGAGCGACAACCAGGACCACCCGAGCCTGCTGATCGACGTGATCATGCTGTCCGTCGCGGGTGGCCGTGAGCGCACTCCGGAGCAATACCGGGAGCTGTTCGCCTCGGCCGGGCTGGAGCTCGAGCGGATCGTTGCGACCTCCTCCGCGGTGAGCCTGATCGAGGGTCGCCGCCGGGACGCCTGAGAGGACGTGCGCGGGCCGCCGGTCGCACCGGTGACCCGCGCACGGGTGTCTCTCACCGGCGACCGAGCGGCTCGCGCGGCGATCGCCTTACTCAGCGCTTCGAGCGGCGCTCCGGCGTCGGGAGCCCCGGAACGGAAATCTGGCAGCCGGTCGACGGACCGGCGACAGCGGCCACGTCGGGGACACCGCGTCCAGGTTCGCGGCTGACATGCCGGGGGTGGCACCTGCGCGTTCTTCTGCCAATGCGGCAGATCGGAGACCTCGCTCACCCGCCGCCCCCGGCGCCCGAGCTGCCGCCGTTCTACGTGCGTTCGGCCGCGATGGTGCCATTCTCAAGGAGCAGCGTGGTTCCGCCGCAGGCGAGGACGTACGGGCTCGCCTGCGGGGAACATGACGTGGGATCCACAGTCCTGTAGGCCGCTGGCGCTGCCTTCGTCGCCGGCTGCGGCGACCACGGTGATGCCGAGGGCCGCAGCGTCGGCGAACAGTTTGTCGAGCGCCGTGCGTACGGCCGGCGTGAAGACAATTTCGGGCGCACCCCAGCCGAGGCTGATGCGCGGCTCCGCCGCGATCGTCCAGGCCTGATGGCTCACCTGTTCGGCCTGGCCGGGTCAGCGGCGTACGGATCGAGGAATTCCGCTCGCCGAGAGTGGTGGGCAGGAGGCACGAACTCCGGGGGTAGGAGCGGCGGCCACCGCTGTCCAGCAATGACCGCCGCCGACCAGTTGTCGTCAGCCCTGCCAGCCCGAACAGTCGGGGTGCTCCCAGCCGAACCGGCCGATGCAGACCTGCATCAGCCAGATGTCCTGGGAGAAGTTCTTGGTTCGGGTCTCGCCGGGATTGGCGTCGATGACGTCCGTCGACCCGTTGTAGAACTGCACCCGCAGGAAGCTGGAACCTACCCCGCCGCCACCCCTGTTGGAGAAGTAGGCCCAGCTCGCCGCGCCGTTGCCGGGATTGTTGTCGAACTGTCCGACGGACCCGCCGTAGTTGAGCGGCTGGCTCGCCGCGAACGCCGGCGCGGCCAGACCCGCACTCGCCACGACTGCCGCGAGTGATGCGCCAACAGCTCGTTTGATGGTTCGTGTCCTGAGCATCGTCACTCCTGTTTCCACCGACCGGACCGAGCGACCGGTCATACCGACACACACGCATTCATTGGCTCGATGTTCAGCCGTCCTGTCGAGGCCGGAGGAGAAGGATCGATGAGTCGGTGGTGAAGCCGATGCGCTCGAACATCGGTGGCGGTGGGCGCGGCCGGCCCGGCCGACGGCAAGCTGCGCACGGTCAGCGCCGCCTCGGAACCCGACCTGTTCGCGGCGTTGCGGAGTGGCCGGGGCAACTTCGGCGTGGTCACGTCCACGCTGATCGGGCTGGTGCCGGTGACGTCGGCCGTGGACCGATCCCCGGCGTCGCCGGATGGTCAATTTCCGCTCGGCGCAGGAGACGCGCGACCCGCGGCCGCTCAGCGAGGTTGACGGCCCCGAGAGCTACGACCGCTTGGTGGCCGTGAGGCAGCACTACGACCCGGCCGCGATGTTCCGGATGAACCACACCCTGCGTGCCCGGTGAACGATACGGACTCCCCGTCGTTTGCGGGCGTATGACCGAGCAGTCCCGTGCCTCATACGTCAAAGACGTTCTGCTCCGGGAGTTCGGCGCCGCGATGGCGCTCGACCCCGGGGCGTTCCGCCGCAAGTTCCACAAGATGGCGGCCTCCCCGTTCGCGTTTTACCGTGGCAGCGCCTCGCTGTTCTACGCCGACCTGGCCGGGGCCTACGCCGACGGCCGATTCCTCGACGAGCGGACCAGCCGGATCTGGATCCACGGCGACCTTCATGCCGAGAACTTCGGCACGTACATGAACTCGTCCGGCCGGCTCGTCTTCAACGTCACCGACTTCGACGAGGCGTACGTCGGCCCGTTCTCCTGGGACCTCAAGCGGTTCACGGCAAGTCTGGCGCTGATCGCGTACGAGAAGGCGTTGTCCGACGACACCATCACCGAGCTGGTCGTCACGTTCGCGCGGAGCTATCTCAGTGAGTTGCGGGCGCTGGTCGCCGGGTCCGGTGCGGTCGGGCCGATCGGCCTGGGCAACGCCGGCGGCGTGTTGCGCCGCGTGCTCCAGCAGGCCCGGCTCAAGACCCGCGCCGGGCTTCTCGAATCGCAGACCATGATCACCGCGTACGACCGCCGGTTCGCGCTCACCGACGGTGTCGAGCCGGTCGACGACGCCACCGAGATCGCCGTGCTGAGAGCGTTCGACCACTATCTCAAGTCGACGCCGGCCACGAACCGTCCGGTGTCTACCATTGTCAAGGACGTCAAGCTGCGCAAGGGCGTCGGCATCGGCTCGGCCGGGCTGCCCTCGTACAGCCTGCTGCTGGAGGGGCACACTCAGGCCTTGGAGAACGACGTCATCCTCTACATGAAGCAGGCGCAGGTGCCGGCGGTGGCCCGCTGGATCGACGACGACCGGGTCCGGGCCTACTTCGAACACCAAGGCCACCGTACGGCGGAGTCGCAGCGGGCCCTGCAGGCGTACGCCGACCCGTGGGTGGGGCACACCGAGCTTTTCGGAGTGGGTCAGTTCGTCGCCGAGGTCTCGCCATACGCCGCCGATCTCGACTGGTCGGAGGTGAACGAGCGCGGAGACCTGGCCGGGGTGGCCGCCGACCTGGGCCGTGCGGTCGCCCGCATGCACTCGGTCGCCGATGACGAGTCCCACCACGACCTGGTGGACTTCTCGACCGAGGAGGCCATCGTCGCGGCCGTCGACCACGACGAGTCGGGTTTCGTGCGTCACCTGGTCGAGTTCGCCCACCGCTACGGCACCCAGGCCCGCGAGGATCACCAGGCCTTCGTCGACATGTTCCGCAACAACCACCTGCTCGGCCTCGACCGCCCCGCTTGAGCGGAGACTACGGCGCCGGTCCGTCGTGGCGGCGTTCGCTGAGGGCTCGGCTGCTGGTCGACCGGGCCGGACCCCGCATCCCCGCCATGATCATGCGGTGGTGGGCCCGGTCGCCGAGCCACTGCGCATGGTCGTCAGCGACCGGGCGTGCCAGCCGGCGACGTAGCGGGTCTTCGGCCGCCGCGCAGTGCAAGCCCCGGCCATGACGTCGGCGATCACCGACGGAGGGGTCGTGCCTTTCTGGTACGTCGTCCGCGTGCTGTCGGCGACCTGAGCCGCCAGCTCCGCGTACGGGCCCGAACCGGACGGCTGGACCAGTCTCGCGGCGTCGACCTGCGTGAACTCGGTGTCGGTCGACCCGGGCTCGATGACTATCACGGTGATTCCCAGCGGCGCCAGACCGAGCCGCAGGCAGTCCGACCATCCCTCGAGGGCGTGCATGGTCGCGTGGTACCACGAACCCAGCGGTGTGTAGACCCGCCCGCCCGTCGACGACAGGTTGACGATCGTGCCCGAGCGGCGTTCGCGCACGCCCGGCAGCACGAGCTGGGTCAGCCGGGCCGCCCCGAACAGGTTCACCTCGAACTGGGAAGACGCGGAAGCTCAATCCGCGGAGTGTCGTGCTGACAGTGGGGGCGCTTTGCCCGGGAGCGGGGCGCCTACCGGGCGGGGCGGTGATAGACGCCGTACCACCAGGTGCGGGCCAGCTCGCCGGCGAACGTGCTGTCGCTGCGGGGATCCGTGGTGGTGGTGACGTGGTCGACGATCGCTTGTTCGCCGCCCAGGACGATCAGGCGGGCGGCGCAGACCGGATCGAGGCCGGCCGGGATGCGGCCGGCCTCCTGCTCGGTCCGGAGCATCATGGCCGTTCCGTCGATGAACTGGTCGATTCTCTCGGTACAGAACTGCCGCACGGCCGGGTCGTAGGCGGCGACCTCGGCGAGGGCCCGGCGCACGGTGGCATGCTGCCGATAGATCGTGACCACTTCGGTGAAGACCTCCGCGAGCCGGTCGACGCCGCCGGCCGGCTGCCAGGCCGAGGTGATGTCGAAGGAGGAGCCCAGCAGCTCGGTGGCCAGTCGCAGGAGCAGGGTGGTCTTGTCGCGGAAGTGGCTGTAGAAGGTCGACCGGGCGACGCCGGCCTCGGTGCAGATCTGCTGCATGCCGATCTCGGTGAAGGTCGCGCCGTCGATCAGTAGGCGCTCGGTCGCGGCGAGGAGGCGCCGGTCGATCGTCGACGTCGACGGAATCCACTGCTTCCCGAGCGGGTTCACGAAGACACCGCGGTTGGTTTAGGGCCTTCTTCGGGAGCCCCGGGAATCGGTGCGGGGGGCACTCCCTGACTGTGGGCCTCGACGAGTTGCGGCAGTCGCCGGCCGAACCGGGCCAGGCCGAACGCGCCGACGGTGTCCTGGAAGAGGCGTTCGCCCAGAGCTGGTGAGTCCACCTGACGCCGACGGATCCCGGCCGGTGTTGTTCGCCGATGTGCGCAGTGGCACACCCTGCCGAATCTTTGCGCCGGACGGACGGGACGTGAACTTCTGTGGCCGAGGCGTGCCCGCGTGAATTGACCACCGATCCGCCCGTTCGGCCGCATGGACGGCGACACCCGTCGCCGTGATGTGAGGAGCACAAGTGAGAAGACGCTGGATCTTTCCCATCGTGCTCGTGACCGTGCTGGCCACGGCAGGAGTGGGCACCACGTCCGCTCTGGCGTCGAGCACGACGCGGGATCACGAGCTGGTCGCCCGGCTGCAGAAGCTGCTGCCGGACGATCATCGCCTACGGCCCGAGCTGCGTTACCCCTTCGCGATCGACCCGGGCGACTACGAATGCGTCGAAGACGGGCCGATGTCGCAGTGGAAGAACTCGCTGACGGCGGGGATGACCCCCGACCAGTTGGCCGGCTTCAGCACGCTGCTGAGCTACAACGTCTGGGAGTCCGACGCTCTGTACTTCCCGCAGCCGGAGCGGCAGCGCTACTTCGGCCGGCACGGCGAGTACACGAGCCAGATGCGGGCCGAGTGGGCAGACCTCAAGAAATTCTGGGACGTTCGGTCGGACGCCGTCCAGATGGTGCCGGTGCACGGTGACGTCATCCTGGACCAGGCTCGGTCGGCGCGGGCCATCCGCGCCGGGCTCGGTCTGTCCCCCCGCGACGCGGCGGAAGCGGCCGTCATGCTCAAGGAACTCGCCGACCAGGACGTTTACCAGCACGGCGAACTGCCGCTGTTCACCGCGCTCAACAGCATGACGTCCTTCTCGCCGGACAATCCCGCCCCGCCCGGCACCGACGCGCGCCCGAAGATCCTCTACGGCGACGGCGTGTTCTCGTTCGGCAAGACCTTCGGCTACGACCGGATCGGGCCGAAGATCTTCCTGGCGCACGAGTACGGACACCAGGTGCAGACCGAGCACGGCCTCATGCCCGCTAAGACCACGCCTGAGCAGTCCCGGCGGCTCGAGCTGATGGCGGACAGCATGGGTACGTACTTCCTGGGCCATCGGCGCGGCGAGAACCTGCCCTGGCCGCAGCTTCGCCGGAGCACCGAGTTCCTCTACCGCAACGGCGACTGCCGGTTCACCAGCCGCTTTCACCATGGCACCTTGAACCAGCGAGGCCGGGCCGGCGAATGGGGAGCGAAGCTGTCCCAGGCCGGCGGGCGGATTCTGCCCAGCGGCCGGATGATCGAGCTGTTCGACCGCAAGCTACCGCAGATCGTGGCTCCGGACGCCCCGGAAACGGTCACCCTCTCGGCGGCGGAACTCAGCGCCGTCTCCTGACGGACGCCGTGGGCGCGCGAACCGCTCGCGCGCCCACGGCCCGCCGGCGACCGCGAAACGCGCCGGGCCGGTCGTGCGTCCCGAAAACGCGGGCTGTTGAGCGGATGTCAGCAAGAGCACGCCCCCGACGCCTTGCCGCCACGTGATGACTGCTGCGAGGTTGGGACCCATGCATGCGGATCTTCTGGTGATCGGGTTCGGTAAAGGCGGCAAGACGCTCGCGGGCGCGCTGGGCCGGCAGGGCAAGCGCGTGGTGATGGTCGAGCAGTCGGGTCAGATGTACGGCGGCACCTGCATCAACATCGGCTGCGTGCCGACCAAGGCGCTGATCCACCGGGCGTCCACCCGGCCCGACGACGCCGACCCGCGCCGGTGGTACGCCGACTCGGTCACGTTCACCACGTCGCTGACCGCGCTGCTGCGCGAAAAGAACTTCCGCATGCTCGACTCGCTCGAGTCGGTCACCGTGGTCACCGGAACTGCGGCGTTCCTCGACGAGAAGCGGGTCGAGGTGACCGCCGGCGACGACCGCCTGGAGATCACCGCCGATATCATCGTGATCAACACGGGGGCCGTGCCGGTGATCCCCGACATTCCGGGCCTGCGGGAGAGTCCGCACCTGCTCACCAACACCGATCTGATCGCCTCGCCGGCTCTGCCTGGCCGGGTGGCCGTTCTGGGCGGCGGTTATCAGGGCATCGAGTTCGCCGCTCTGCTCGCCAGTTACCGCGCCGAGACCACGGTGCTGGAAAGCGCGGGTCGCATCCTGCGCCGAGAGGACGAGGACGTCGCCGCGGCCGCCGAGCAGATCCTTCGCGACGAGGGGGTCACCTTTGTCACCGGCGCCCGGGTCAGCCGGGTCGGCGGCTCCGCTGAGGCGGCGATCGTGCACTACGAAGTCGACGGCGGTCAGCACACCCTGGAGGTGGACGCGGTGGTCGCCGCCGCCGGGCGGGCTCCGAACACCGCGAACCTGCGTCTCGACGCGGCCGGCGTGCGTCTGACCGCGAGCGGAGCGGTCGAGGTCGACGATCATCTGCGTACGAGCCGGCCGCATATCTTCGCGATCGGCGACGTGAACGGAGGGCCGCAGTTCACCTACATCTCCCTCGACGACTACCGCATCGTGCTCGACCAGATCACCGGTCAGGGAAGACGGGCCACCACCGACCGGGTCGCGGTGCCTTCGACGCTTTTCATGACCCCGCCGCTGGCCCGGGTCGGCCTGACCGAGGCCGAGGCGCGTGCCGCCGGGCGTGGCGTGCGAGTCGCGGCCAAGCCGATCGCGGCGATCGCGGCGATGCCCCGCGCCCGGATCGTCGGCGACACCCGGGGCCTGATGAAGTTCGTGATCGATGCCGAGACCGACGAGATCCTCGGCGCGGCCCTGCTCAGCGTCGATTCCCAGGAACTCATCAACACGGTCGCACTGGCCATGCGCGGTGGAACGACCGCTAGCGGACTGCGCGACGCGATCTGGACCCATCCCAGCTCGACCGAGGCGTTCAACGAGGTACTGGCGACCATCGTGGGGTGATTGCCGACCGAAGCGGAAACGCCCTTCCCGTTCGGCGATCTGCCGCGCCCGTTCTACAAAACGCATGAGTCAGCACAGTCAGTAGCCGCAGCGCCAATCGGAGGAAGACTTCGCCCGACTTCGGGCGACGAACTCGGGACCGGTTCCCCGGAACCAGCTGAGCCGGACCGTCGACTCGGGCAGGAACGCGTCCTGCGTCTGCTGCCACCAGCCTCGGTCGCGGCCCTGCCGTTCTCGAAGAGTCAGCTGCGCGATGTTGCCGGCGTCGCTCATTGCTCGCCCTCGGCGAAGCAGTTACGCGCCACACCGACGTGCGCCGACAGGTCGACGTCGTGCGCTCCGAACGCGACGCCGCCGACGCCGACCGGCTGGTCGACCCGGCTGCGGATAGACCCGCCGAGGTCGTCCCCGATGAGCACGCGTGTCACTTCCGCCGGGTCGCGCCAAGGCTGGTGGTCGGGACCGTTCCGCCGGCCCGCCGATCCAGTGTTCATGGCCGTGGAGTCTGGCCGGTACGACGACGGCGATGGCGAACCGCTTCATTGAATGAAGCGCTGAGCCGTGTGAGTCGTGGGTTACATCGGTAACGAGTGCCGGTAGTGAAGCCTTCACCGCGGCCGCGTTTGTGTCGGTGGGCAATATCGCCCTGTTCCGACGAACTGAGGAGCCTCGTTGCGAAGGAAATGGATTCTGCCGATCACGGCAGCTGTCGCGGTCCTGGTGGCCGGCCCGGCAGCCGTACCGGCGGAGGCTGGTCCTGTTGACACCGACGCGCGCACCACCGCGCTCGTCCAGCGCCTGCGGCAACTGCTGCCGAACGATTACCTTGCTCGCAAGCAGGCAGCCGGCCTGCAGAGCAAGACTCCGGTGGCTTCGATCATCGACCCGGGTGACTATGAGTGCGGCGAGACCAGCTTCGACGGCTGGGTGGCGTCGCTGTTGACCGGATGGAGCCCGGCGCAGAAAGAGGGGCTGCGGACGATCCTGCAGTACGACGTCCCGCTGCTCGACGCCGCCTATTACGCGGAGCCGGAGCGAAAGCGCTCTTTCGGTCTGCACGGTGAGTACACCTCCGAGCTTCGCCGCACGTTCACCGAACTGCGGGGATTCTGGGACATCCGGTCGAAGGGCATCGAGCTGGTCCCGATGCACGGCTCGACCCTTCTGGACCCCGCCCGGTCGGCTCGGGCTCTTCAGGCCGGTTACGGTGTCTCGGCCGAGATCGCGGCCGAGGCCGCGGCGGCCCTCAAGGAACTGGCCGACCAGGACGTCTACGACCACGGGAACTTCCCGTTGTTCACGACGAACGCGGTCAGCCTCGTTCCGGGTGAGGGAGAGGTGCCGCCGCCCGGGGCCCAGCTCTCCAAGCGGATCGTGGTCGGTGACGGCCTGCTCACCGGCGCCCGCGCCATCGGGTTCGGCGACGTCGCACCGGCCACCCTTCTAGCGCACGAGTTCGGCCACCAGATTCAGGAAGCGGACGGTCTGGGCGCGGTGCCGGCCAACACGCCGGAGGCGACCCGGCGGTGGGAGCTGATGGCCGACGGCCTCGGCGGGTACTTCCTGGGCCACAACCGTGGCAAGAACCTGTCGTGGAAGCGGATTCGTGATGCCGTCAAGTTCACCGCCGCGAGCGGTGACTGCAGCTTCGACGTGGTCGGGCATCACGGCACGCCCAACCAGCGTGGTCACGCGGCGGAGTGGGGGGCGAAGCTCGCTCAGAAGGCGACGTGGCCGCACCAGCGGGTGCTGCCGAGCAAGCGGGTCACCGAACTGTTCGACCGCAAGCTTCCGGCCCTGGTGGCGCCGGATGCGCCCGACACGGTCTCGCTGACTGCGGCGGAAATCTCCGCCGCGGCCTGAGCCGATCAGGTGCCGGGTGGTCACCTCGACCACCCGGCACCGCCACCCGAAAGCCTTTCGCGGCATCGTGGAGCCGACTCGATGGCAGCTCTCGAAACGGCGAGCAGCGGGCCGCCCCGGGTGGCGTCCACGCCGAAGCCGTAACCGGTGCTCACCGACGCCTGGGCGAGTTGGGGAACCAGCATGAAGGCGCCGAACATGCAGATGCCGACCAGGGCCGTCGTGGCGTTGGTGACCAGCACGGCGGGCTGGGCCAACAGGCGCAGGTCGACCGGCGGTGAGGCGTTGGGCCGCTCGACGAGACCGAAGACGACCAGCACCACCGGTCCGGCGGCGAGCAGGGCGAGGACACGGCCCGAGGTCCAGCCCCAGGCGTTGCCGCGACGGACCGCGAGCAGCGGGAGCGTCACGCCGAGGCCGAGCAGCGCCGCGCCGACGAGATCGATCCTTCCGCCGGCTGAGCGGATGCCCGATTCGGGCAGCACCAGGGCGACCGCGAGCCCGGAGGCGCGGAAGGTGGGGCGGGCCACGGCCATGCCGAGCGGGATGATGCCGCCGCCGGTGCCCCGCAGCACCCGGCCGGCGAGGACGAGCCCGCGGCGGCGCTGAGAACCGAGCCGGGATCACGATCAGCAGCCGGCGGCGGCCCCAACTCTGTCCCGAGGCCACCGCCGCGACCGCGACCGCGAGCAGACCCGACAAACCTGCCGACCCGAACCGGCGTGACTACCCCGAAAGTAGCTAAACGGTCAGAACGCTCTTCCACCGTCGGAGCAGCGCGGCCTGACCGACGATCGCAGCGCCGGCGTCGAGGACGTTCCAGATCGTGGCGTCCTCGATCCAGAACTGCCGTCCGTCCTTGCGCACCCGCGGGCCGTGATAGCCATCGGCGTAGCCGTCGCGCAGTACGGACGCCATGAACCGGGCTCGCGCGTCGCGGTCCTGCTCCCCCGCGGACAGCCGTGACGGCAGGCCGATGAACTCGTCCGCGCCGTACCCGAAGACCTTCTGGGCCGTCGCGTTGGCATAGATGAACAGCGGGTCCGGCGATGTGTCGTGCACCAGCAGGGCGAAGGGTGCCTCGTGCAGCCACCGCGCGGCTTCGAGTCCCTGTACGCCGTCGGGGACGAGGTCCCGGCCGGCGAGCTTCGCGTAGCTGTCGACAAGTTGTCCGGCCAGTTGTGCGTCGGGTGCTCCGGTCACTGGACGAAGATGTCGACCGACGGGCGCATCTCGGCGCAGATCCGCAGCACTTCGTGGATCGGGTGCTCGGTGAATGTCTTGACCAGCGTGGTGTCCAGCTCGCTGGTGCCGTGGTCGATCGCCGGGTACGCGGTCTGGGTGAGCAGGTAGTCGAAGCGCGGCGCCCATTTGCGCGATCCGAGGCGGGCCGTGGTGGAGCAGTTGTCGACCATGTAGGCCACGCCGCGGGCGTGCATGTACGGGTTGAGCGAGTCGGTGGCTTCGATGACCGACTCGTTGGCGATCTCCGAATAGGGGTGGCCCTTTTCGATGAACGTGTCGATCTGGGCCATCATCACGCCACAGAAGGTGCCCGCGGTGAACGGGTTCAGGGGCAGCGTGTCGTCGTCGCGGGTCTCTCGGGCGATTTCGCCGGCACGCCACATCTCGGCCTGGTCGATCTTGCCCATCGGGAAGCGGGTGAGCCGCTGTCCGGCCAGGATGACGCTGCGGATCTCGTTGCCCGAGGCGACCTCGTCGTAGATCTCGTGGGTGAGCTCCAGCCCGACCGGGTAGGCGGCGGCGTACGCCTGGGCGAAGACCTCGCGGTCCTCGTCGCCGAGCTGCTGGTAGAGCCCGATCAGGCCGTCCTTGGAGACGGTCCGGGAGATGGGCCCGGTCACGCAGTCCACCGAGTTGCGGTACGAGTCGGTCTCGTTCATCCCGGCCTCGCGGAACCGGCGGTAGAGGCTCTCGACGATGCCGTGCACCCCGCCGAGCAGGATGGCCCGCTCGCCGGTCAGGTCTGACAGGTACTCCGAGCGCAGGGTGGTCTGAAAGGTGTAGGGCGCGCCGAGGCCGACGGACCAGCCCAGCGCCCGGTCGACGGCGCGGCCGCTGCGGTCGTGCTCGACGGCGAAGCTGGCGTTGATGCCGGCCCCGTTGGTCTGCTGCCCCTGCACATAGAGGGCCCGGACCGAGGCGCCCATGCCCTTGGGACACACGGCGATCACGTCGACGTTCTCGGGGAACCGGGCGCCCTGCTGGCTCAGGTGGGCCAGCAGGAACCCGTGCGAGAGGCCGAGCGTGGCCCCGGGGCGCAGCGCGGCGAAGACCTGCTCGTACAGCTCGGCCATGGCCGAGTCGGCGATGAGCAGCAGGACCATGTCGGAGGCGGCGATGACCTCGAACATCTCGCCGAGGGTGCCGTCGGCCTCGGTGAAGCCCGCGGCGCGGGCCGCGTCGACCGACTTCGAGCCGTCGCGGAGCCCGACGACGACCTTGAGGCGGTCGCCGAGGGAGTCGCGCAGGTTCTGGGCCTGGGCCGAGCCCTGCGAGCCCCAGCCGATCACCGCGATCTGGTTGATCCCCTCGAACGCGCGGGGCAGCCGGTCGAACAGGTCCCGCCCGCCGCGCACGATGCCCTCGCGAGTTCCGGCGAGGGTGATGTATTCCTTGTCGAAGACGCTGGTCGTGAAGTCCAGCTCGTCGGTGCTCATTACTTTTATTCTCCTCCACAGTCGCGGCGCGTCGGACGCCGCCTACCCGCCGAACGGGCGGTCCGCCCGGAGCTTCATCCGGTGAGTCCAAAAATTCTCTGCGTGCGGTCGTGCGCACGGGGTGTGGAGGTATTCAGTTCCATTTCTGGTTCTCCGCGCCCGTGCATTCCCAAATCTGTGCTGGTACGGCGTTGCCGGAATTGTGGTCGGTCACGTCGACGCACTTGTCGACCTTGACGCTGACCAGGTCGTACCGGCCGTTGAGGTTGAAACGCTGGGCGGACGAACCGTTGCAAGTTCCCATGCCCAGACGGGTGCCGTCCTCGGTGCCTTTGATGTGTACGCACAGCCCGAGGACGCGCATGGTGCCGTCCGACGGGAAGGTGAACTTCTGGCTGTCCCGGGACTGACAGTTCCAGAGCTGGAGGTCACCCCCGGTGTTCCGGGCATCGAGGCAGGTGCCGGTCTCGTGGTTCCAGATCTGGATGCCCGGGGTGATGGTCTGGGCCTTCGTGGTGGTGGCCACCACGGGCGGAGCAGCCGGGTTGGTGGACACCGTGGTCTGCGCGGTGCCCGGTTTGCTCTGTCCGGGCGCCGCGCCGTCACCCGGTTTGACACTGAGTCCGGACGACGGTGGCGGCGCCGCGGGCGAGGGCGGCGTCCCGGCGGTCTTCGCCGTCGGGACGCTCACCGCGACGGGCAGAGGTGCTCGGACGCCGTCAGGCTCAGCGGATGGCGAGGCCGCAGCCGACGGACGGGCCACCGCGTCCGTCCGTTCCTCGGCCCCTTCGGACCGCGTCAACGGCCACCCGGTGGCCGCGACGGCCGCGACGACGATCGCCGCGGCGATCGCCCAGTGACGTCGTCTGTCGCGCCGGGGCGCAGCCGGTGGCAGCGCCGCCGTCGTCGCCTCCGCGGATTTCGCGGCGGCTTCGGGTGTCGCCTCTGATGCGGGCGTCCCGGTCGAGGGGCCCGGATCGTCGTTCATCGCGGCCCGGAGCAGACGTTCCAGCTCGTCCGGGTCGGCGCGTTCGGCCGGATCTCTGCGGAGCAGGGCGTCCAACGCGGGACGCAGGGCACCCGCACGTTCCGGGGGCGTCGGCGGCTCGACCAGCAGGGCGGCCAGGGTCGCCATCGGGGAGGATTTCTCGTACGGCGGACGGCCCTCGACCGCGGCGTAGAGCGTGGCCCCCAACGACCACAGGTCGGCGGCGGAATCGGGCTGTTCGTCCAGCGCCCGCTCCGGAGCCAGATAGGACGGGCTTCCGAGAACCACGCCCGTACGCGTCATCGCCGAGTCGCCGGCCATCTCGGCCAGACCGAAGTCGGTCAGCACCACCCGCCCGCCGTCGGCCAGCAGAACATTCGCCGGTTTCACGTCGCGATGCAGGACGCCGGCCCGGTGAGCCGCCCGCAGGGCGTTCAGGACGGCGAGGCCGATCTCGGCCGCCCGGGCCGGGGTGACCGGGCCGTCCTCGTTGACGACGTCGAACAGCGAGCGTGAACGGACCAGTTCCATGATGATCCACGGCGCGTCCTCGTCGTCCCGCACCACGTCGAAGACGCGGACTACGTTGACGTGGTCGACCTGGGCGAGCGCCCGGGCCTCCCGGATGGCGCGCTCGCGGACGTCACCCAGTTCGGCATCGGTCAGCCCGTTCGGGGCCAGTTCCTTGACCGCGACGTCGCGGTTGAGGAGCACGTCGAAGGCTTCCCAGACGACACCCATGCCGCCCTCGCCGAGCGGCCGGACAAGGCGATAGCGGGCAGCGAGCAACGCGGCTGTTCGATCAGTCACGGGGGCCTACCGTAGCGGCCGGTTCCGGGGTTGGGCAGTCGGTGGTCAAGAGAGAGAAATTACAGGTTGAAGGGCGGTGTCGCGGATCCGTTTGCCGTTTTGCAGCAGGCTGTGCCGTCACCGTCGCAGGGCCCGTGCTGGCGCCACGTCGCGGTGACGTGGTGACGGTTGCCGGGGCAATTGTGACTCCTTTGTGAATGGTCGAATTCCCGCCGTCAGCGCGCGTTTGTGAGGGTGGCGCCCCGTTCGTTCCGGCACGGCGGGGGAGTGGCCATTGTGTTCCCGTCCGCCACCCGACGAGGAATGGGCCATGTCGGCCACGCCGTCGACGGCGCGGTGGCCGCGGCGTTGGACGCGGCACGATCGGCGTTGATGGATGCCATCGACGTCCCGGTCGCCGTGGCCGCTGTCGGCCCGACGCCGGAGGCGGTCCGGGGTTGATCGCCGGGGTGTCCGGATCCCGTCGAGTGGGCAAGGACTGGCCGTGGCGGTCCCTGCCCACCCGGCGCGACCGGTCAGCTCGTCAGGACCGGGTAGTCCGTGTAGCCGACGTGGTCCCCGCCGTAGGCCTTGCTGTAGTCGGGGGTGTTGAACGGGCCACCCACGCGCAGGCGGTCGACCAGATCAGGGTTGGCCATGAACAGGCGGCCGTACGAGACCAGGTCTGTCGCGCCGGTCTCGACGAGCTTCAGGGCCTCGGGGCCGGTGAAGCCGTCGGGCGTGTAGGGGTTCAGGATCAGCGTCCCGGTCCAGCGCTCCCGCAGCATCGGGGTGAACTCGGTGTCCGGGCCCTCGCCGATGTGCAGATAGGCGAGGCCGAGCGGGTTCAGCTCGTCGATCAGCGCCAGATAGGTCTCGCGGTGGTCGTCCTCGACGATGTCGTTGATCGTGACCGTCGGCGAGATGCGCAGACCCACCCGGTCGGCACCGATCGCCTCGGCCACCGAGCGGGCGACCTCGACGGTCAGGCGGATTCGTCCAGCGATCGACGCGCCCCACTCGTCGTCGCGGAGGTTCGCATTGGTGGAGAGGAACTGGTGCAGCAGGTATCCGTTGGCGCCGTGCAGCTCGACGCCGTCGAAGCCGGCCTCGATCGCGTTGCGGGCGGCACCGGTGAAGTCGGCGATCGTCTCGGCGATCCCGTCCGCGTCGAGCTCTTCGGGGACGACGAAGTCCCGCATGCCGTCGGGGGTGAACGCCTGCCCGGCCGCCGGCACCGGGGAAGCGCCCACGGGGGTCAGGGAGCCGGACGCGTACAGCCCGGGGTGGCCGATCCGGCCGGTGTGCATGAGCTGGGCGAAGATCAGGCCGCCGCGGGCGTGCACCGCTTCGGTGACCTTGCGCCAGGCGGCGACCTGCGTCGCGCTGTGCAGGCCGGGCGTGGCCATGTAGCCCTGGCCGACCGGTGACGGCTGGATGCCCTCGGTGATGATCAGGCCGGCCCCGGCGCGCTGGCTGTAGTAGATCGCGGTCAGGTCGGTGGGGCTGGCGCCCTCGCCGTAGGCGCGGCTGCGGGTCATCGGCGCCATCGCCACCCGGTTGCCAGCCTCGTAGCGCCCGATGCGGACCGGGTCGAAAGCGGTAGTCATGGTTGCCTCTCAAATCTCTGTCGTAGACAGGTATTTAGTTTGCACGCAAAGTAATGGGCTGCCAGTGTTCGTGAGCCACTTCACTGTCGGCGACAGGTAAGTAGGATGGAGGTCGTGAGCAGAGAGCCTCAGGCCGCCGCGGGCGGACCGATCTCGCACGCGGTCTTCCGGCTGTCCCGGGCCCACCGGTTGCTGGCCGGGAGGCTGCTGCGCGACCTCGGCCTACACCCGGGGCAAGAGCTGATCATGATGTACCTCTGGGAGCGGGGCCCGGTCCGCCAGTCCGAGCTGGCCGACCGCTTGCAACTGGGCGACTCGGCCGGCACCACCCGCCGGGTGCAGCGCCTCGAGCGGGCCGGCTACGTGCGCCGCGTCCCCGACCCCTCCGACGGGCGAGCCACCCTGGTCGAATCGACCGAGTCGGGCCGGGCGTTACGCCCCCGGATCGAGGCGATCTGGACCGAGCTGGAGACGAAGACCGTCGCCGGGATGACCGATGCCGAGCAGCGCGCGGTGCTGGCCGCTCTGGAGCGGATGGAGGACAACGTCGGGCGTACCTGAGCCGCCCGCGAGTGCAACCCGCACCGCGGAGGAACCGTCCTGGGGGTGTGAGATCACTTCCTCTGGGGCGAGCGGGAGTCGCTTCCCTGCTCGTCTCCGGACTGCTCGTCGGCACGCCGGCGAAGGCGTGCCGCGGTCGAGCCCGGACCCGGACGGCGTGCGCGAGTAGAGGGAGTCGCCGATCGGCAGGAAGCCGCCGGGAGTCCGTCGACCCGATCGAAGCGGTTCCGGCGCTCGGCCGGGAACCGCATCAGCGCCGCCGGTCCCAGCGGCTTGCCGGTGCGGACCAGACTGCCGAAAACCTCGCCGGGCAGCCGGAGAGCGACGTCCAGCAAGCCGGCCTCGTCGGTGCGCAGAGGTGCGCCGGTGAACGCGGAGTGCATCAGCGTGCGGCGGTCGTCCTCCTCGGCCAGCACCCACCCGCTGTGGGGGCGACCAGGTCCGGATGACGCGCCGCGACGGCCAGCGCGGCCTGCCCGCCCGCCGAATGGCCGACCACGATCGGTGACCCGGGCGGCCACGGTGCCGTAATCCCCGTCGGCCAGTACCTTGAACACGTCATAGTGCAGGTCGGGCGGGTGGGCGATCGCTGCCCTGACACCGACGAAGCCGTTGGCGAGGTAAGGGTTGTGCTGGATTGTTGGGCCTCTCCTTGGCGGTGAGTCTTCTTCTCATGGTGCGTTTCCTGCACTGGGAGGGTCGAGTAGCTGCAAGCTGCCCTGGTAGTCGCCCACCACGGCATTGCGGACGGCCTTTGCGGCCACGTCGAACGATCGGTCGCCGCCTTCGGTGGCCGCCGTCGGTACAGGGACGTCGATCCGGGTGGTAGCGGGCCCGACCGCGGTCGTCCACGACGTCGTCAGGCCGGTGCTCAAGTCGCGCAGGAACAGCCGGACCTCGGCCGGCCGAGGTCCGCGGACCCGCACCGGCAGACCGTAGACGCCCGAGTCGTTCACCTTGACGGTCAGGTCACCGAGGTCGACGCGATCGAGCGCGGCTGGATGAGGCGCGGGGGAGCCGGGATTCCAGCCCCATGCGTCGATCAGCCACGCCGGCCGGTCACCGTGCGGGGTGAGGTCGAGTCGAGCCACCGTCCGCACCTTCGCCGGCAGTGGCAGACGCACCTCCTGAGCCCAGCGGGACACCGTCGAGGCGCTGCCGGGCAGCCCGGTGATCGTGGCGGTGCCCAGCTCGGTGCGACGGCCCCGGTCGTCGGTGACCGTGACGTCGAACGAGGTGGCGGGCGCGTTCGGGGGCACCATCAGCCGCATCGTCAAGGCTCGGTACCCGGCGACCGGCATGGCCCGCGCCGGTCGGAGCGTGGCGGTGGCGGGGCCGTCCAGCGCGACGGCATGGCGGCCGGGCTCGGGTGTGCGGAAGGGCATGAAGTGCGGAGAGTCCTCGTACGGCGAGCCGGGGTGGAGGCAGGCGTTCTCAGGTTCGGCGGCGATCTGGTCGCACAGCCGGCCACCGTGGACGGTGAGGGCCGGGCCCGGGATGATCACGGGGGTGCGGTTCCCGCCGATCGCGTGGGCCACCACCCGGGCCGGGCCGGCCGAGGGGGCACGCACGCCGGATCCGTCCAGCAGGGGCCGTACCCGGTCGTCGCCGGTGACGAACAACCGGGCTGCGGCGGCGATGTAGGTCGCACCAGCTGTCTGCTGCTGGCCAGGCGTGAGCCGGGTGGGGGCGAACTCTGGCGTGCACACCGCGTCGGGCTCGTCGCTGACGAAGTCGTCCCAGGCCGGAGCGACCGCTTGCCCCGGGGTGGACTCGGTGTTGAAGTAGCCGTGGTTGGCGCCGACCATGTACAGGGCGCTGTGCAGCGCATGCCCCGAACCGGCTCCCCGGGCGGCGTCGACGTACATCTGGCCCTGCAGGTTGAAGACGTCGCCGTCACAGCCGGGCAGGATCGTCACCGACGGCACGTCCGGCTGCGGATTCTGTCCGAACGCGGTGGGTCCGATCAGCAGCATCCCACGGATCGTCCAGCGCACCGGACCGTCCTGCGCCGCGGCGGGCGGTTCGAGACTGTCCAGGGCGGCCCGGGCGGCCCCTTCACCGCCCCGGGAGTGTCCCACCAAAAAAACCTTCGACAGGTCGGCTTGAGGTACGGCCCGGACGATGGCGGGCGCGCCGGCCCGCCCGGCTCCGGCCCAGTCGGCCCAGCGGGCGAGATGCGTCCGGATCAGGGACGAACGCGCCTGGGCGCCGCCGTCCGCGTCGGCTCGATCCTGACCGTTGACGCCGTTGGCCGAGATCGACACGGTGACGTGGCCCTGCGACGCCAGCAGCCGCTGGGCCTGCAGATAGCCGCGATAGCTGGGCACGGGCTCCGAGCCGGCCGGGCACGGCCACCTCAGGCGGAGCGCGTCCCGGTCGTCCCCGACGAAGCAGGTCCAGCGCCGCCCGTGCAGGAACATGGCCAGGGGCCGCCGGCCCGGGGCGCCTCGAGGCCCCACGACGATGGCTTGTATCTCGACCGGTGCCGGGTAACCCGGCAGTGCGACCCCGGGGAGGGAGTATTCGCCGGTCATCGTCTCGTACGGGCCCTCGACGCCCGGGTCGACGGCGTTCGGGGGCAGGGTGGGCGGCTCGGCCGGCGCCCGGTCCGCCGGCTGCGGGAGGACCCGGGATGTCGCCGCGTCGATCCGTCGGCCGCCCCGGCGGACCTGTAGGTCGCCCGTCGCCCGCGGAGCGCTGCCCCGAAGGACGAACGTACGCAGGTCCGGCGCTTCCTCGGCCCGGCCGAGGAGCCGATCGCCGGACCAGAATTCGACCGCGGCGTCACCGGGCGCGACGACCCGTGGGCTGGTCCAGGTCAGGGTCCGGTCGGCCGAGGTCCAACCGGGCGGCCGCTCTGCCTGGGCCGGTGCGGGCATTCCCAGGAGCAGGGCGCCCGTTGCCGTGGCAGCGGCCATGAGTCTTCGCATGCGGCTTTTTCTACTGAACTCGTGGAAATCCTTCGATCCCCTTTTGGGGGACGTCCCTCCGGCGCCGGCAGCCGGGCCGCCGGTGATGTGCTCAAGAGCACCGTGGTGATCCGCGCCGAACTCGGGACACACTGAGTCACCGACGATCGGAGATCCACAAGTCGTGGGTCGATGTCGCCATGGAGGTGCGAGATGACCGACTACGGACGAGAAATCAGCTTTGGTGTGTTCCCATCGCCGGCCGCGGACGTGCTGAGTGAGACCTTGGCGGTCGCCGCCCTGGCCGACCAGGCCGGCCTCGACATCGTCGGCGTTCAGGACCACCCCTATCAGGGCACGTTTCTCGATACGTGGTCGCTGATGGCCGTGATTCTCGAACGGACGACTCGCGTGCACGTCTTTCCCGACGTGGCCAGTCTGCCGCTGCGGCCGCCGGCGGTGCTGGCGAAGGCCGCGGCCAGCCTGGATGTGTTGTCCGGCGGACGCTTCGAGCTCGGGCTGGGCGCCGGTGCCTTCTGGCCGGGGATCGAGGCTCTGGGCGGCCGGAGCCGGGACGCTCGTTCGGCGGGGGAGGCATTGACCGAGGCGGTCGAGGTAATCCGGCTGATGTGGTCCGACCAGCGGGCCGTGCGGTTCGACGGGCAGCACTACCGGCTCGGCGGCGCCCATCCCGGTCCGCGTCCCGCTCATGACATCGGTCTCTGGCTGGGCGTCGGCGGGCCGAAGATGCTGGCCCTGGCCGGTCGAAGAGCCGACGGTTGGGTGTCGACCAGTAGCTACTACCCGCCGGAAGTGCAGCCGGACATGCATGAGCGCGTCGATGCGGCGGCGACGGCGGCGGGCCGGCAGCCGTCCGAGGTACGCCGGGTCTACAACGTGCTCGGCGTCATCACGGCGGGCGCGTCGCGTGGACCGTTTGTGGGGCCGGTGGATCAGTGGGTCGAGACCCTGACCGAGCTGGCGCTCGGTGGCACGGATACGTTCGTCTTCGGTCCGGGCGACGACGTTCTCGGTCAGGTGCGGCTGTTCGCCGAGCAGGTCGCTCCGGCTGTCCGCCATGCGGTCGGCCGGTCGCGCCTGAGGTGACGATCCCGTGCCGGGCCCCTCGGCCCGACACGGGTCGCTTTCGCTACGAAGCGCGGAAGCTCACATAGTCGCCGGCGGCGAAGGTGGCGAGCCCGCCGAGCTCGATCGGGCCGCCGGTGCAGGCCACGCCGCGGTAGGCGGTCACCCGTTCCGTGTCGCTCCAGGCGACGAGGGAGACAGCGGTGCTCGGGAAGGCGGTGCACGAGCCGTCGGGGTGCGCGAAGTTCGCGACCTGGGTCGTGAACTGGTCACTGTAGAACGACAGGCCCGTCGGTGCGGCTGAAGCCGGTGCGCCGAACAGCGCGACCGATGCGACTGCCGCGGACAGCGCGACTCCGGCGTGGGCAAGGTGGAAACGCATCCTGACAACCTCCGGGGAGTGGACGGATCGACTGCGTCCGATTTTACGATCTTGGTCCGGTGAAAGCATATCGAATGAGAGTGTTGTCCTAGTTCAGTGGTTGAGGTGAAGATCTGGGCAGTTCACGCGTTTGCCTGTGGCGGTGCGGTCGAGCCGCGGATCACGAGCCGCACCGGCAATCGGACCACCCGGCGCATGGTGTCCGGCTCGGTGGAGACGGCCAGGGCCGTGGTCGGCGTCGAGGCCGGCCGCGACGGGGTGCTGGTGCGCACGCTGGTCGAGCTGGGCACCGAGGTCCGGGCGGGTGCGCCGATCGCGCTCATCGCCGAGGTGGGGAACGTCTCGGCGATGTGGACGGGGTGCTACGGGCACTGTCCGGCGACGGGCCCGTCGCTCCGGCCGGCCGGTTTGTGGCTCCGGCCGACCCGGCGCGGGTCTTCTCGAGCCCGCTGGCCCGGCGGATGGCCTGGGACGGCGGTCTCACTCCCGCCGACCTGAGCGCCACCGGACCGGATGGGCGGATCGTGCGTCGCGACGTCGAGAACGCGTTGGCCCGCCAGAATTCCGGGACCGTCAAGCCCGCGCCGGCACCGGCGGCACTCACTCCTGTGATACCCGAAGGCGCCGTCACCGTGCCGCACACCAAGGCGCCCCGGATGATCGAGACGCGGTTGGCCGGAGCAAGCGGACGGTCCTCACTTCACGATGCGGGCCACGGTCGAGGTCGATGACCTGCTCGCGCTCCACGCCCGGGTGAACGAGGTGAGCGATGTGAGGGCTCGGTCAACAGCCTCGTGACAAAGGCCATGGCCGTGGCTCACCTCGCGGTGCCCGACGCCAGTGTGATCTGGACCGGCGACGCGATGGTCAGGTTCTCCGGCGTGGACATCGTGGTCGCGGTCGCTGCCCCCGGCGGGCTGGCGACGCCGGTGCTGCGCGGGGCGGAGCGCATGTCGGTGAGTGTCGGCTCACGCTGTCCACGATCTGCTCGGCGTCGCGGAGTTCACCGCGATCGTCAACCCGCCGCACGCGTCGATCCTGTCGGTCGGCGCGATCGCCGCCCGCCCGGTGGTACTCAGCTCGGGCGAGCTCGCCGCCCGGTCGGCGGTGAACGTCGTGCTCTCGGTCGACCATCGGGCGATCGACGGGGCCCTGGCGGCCGAGTGGATGCGGGCGTTCACCGCCGCGATCCGAGCGACGGCGTCCCTGCTGGTGTGATGGTCAATACTTTGGACTATCAAGAAAATGGACTAGCCTGTGGGCGTCCACTCGTACTCCTGGAGGCGTCATGTCCACCGATCCCACGTTCGCCGCAGCCCTCGCCGAGTTCGAAGCGGCCTGGAACGATCCCGGCACGACCTCGATCGAACTGCCCGCGGTCGACGTCAACAAAACGCTCGCCGAGCAGTACGAGGTCGTTCCGCCGACCCGGATGACCCGCACCCAGGTGTGGGACATGGAGATCAAAAAGGCCTGGGATCCGCTGACCTACATCCCCTACGTGGTCACCGACGGCGTCTCGTGGGCGCGGCGGGACCTGCCGGACGGTCGCAACCACCTGCGCTCCTCGATCCAGAAGGCATGGCTCGACGACACCCGGGGGCGGGTCCTCGAGGACGTCTATGTCAGTCCCGCGACCCAACAGGCGCTTTTCCTGGGCCGGCCCACGATGACCGGGCCGAACGGCGAAGGGCTGACCGCCGACCCCTACCAGCCGCTGTTCCACGTCGACCACGGCGTCGGCGGCACCGAGGAGGAGCCGCTCAACCTGTGGCGGATCGTCGTGCTGACCGAGAAGCCCGACCCTCGGTTCGCCGCCGCGTTCGACAAGCAAGCCGCAGCCGGCGGGCTGCCCGGCTTCCTCGAGGTCTACCTGACTCGCGACCTCGGCGTCGCCGTGCGGCGACGCTGAACGACACCTCTGGAAAGGACTCCGTGGTGACCGCGACTGACCTGTTCATCGGAGGTGTCTGGGGGCCGGCCGCGTCCGGCCGGCGGTTCGATGTCGTCAACCCCAGCACCGGCCGGACGATCGCATCCGTCGCGGACGGAGACGTGCAGGACGCTCTCGCCGCGGTGGATGCCGCCGCCGCGGCCGCGCCCGGCTGGGCTGCGACCGGGCCGCGCGAGCGAGCCGAGATCCTGCGCCGGGCGTTCGAGCTGATGATCGCGCGTTCCGACGCGCTGTCCGAGCTGATCTCCCGGGAGAACGGCAGGGCGCTGCCGGACGCCCGAGGTGAGATCGGGTACGCGGCGGAGTTCTTCCGGTGGCACGCCGGGGAGGCGGTCCGGATCGGCGGAAGCGTGTCCACCGCCCCCTCGGGTGCCAACCGGATCCTGGTCACCTATCAGCCGGTCGGGGTTTCTGTGCTGGTGACCCCGTGGAACTTCCCGGTCGCGATGGCCACCCGCAAGATCGCTCCGGCACTGGCCGCAGGTTGCACGATGATTCTCAAGCCGGCCAGCGACACTCCGTTGACCGCGCTGGCGCTGGCCGAACTGCTGACCGAAGCCGGCGTGCCCGCCGGGGTGGTCAACGTCGTGGCCAGCCGCAGCTCGGGTCGCACCGTCGCGGCGATGCTGCACGACCCGCGGGTCCGCAAGTTGTCGTTCACCGGGTCGACGGAGGTGGGTCGCCGTCTCCTGAAGGAGAGCGCCGACCAGGTCATCAACACCTCGATGGAGCTCGGCGGCGATGCGCCGTTCGTGGTGTTCGCCGACGCCGACCTGGAAGCGGCGGTGGACGGCGCGATGATCGCCAAGATGCGTAACGCGGGGGAGGCCTGCACGGCGGCCAACCGGTTCTGTGTCGAGGAACCGGTGGCCGCCGAGTTCGGCCGCCGGCTGGCCGAGCGGATGGCAGCGATGGTGGTCGGCCCGGCTACCGACCCGGCCACGAGCGTCGGCCCGCCGGTCAACCAATCAGTCGTCGACAAGGTGGACGAGCTGGTCCGCGACGCGGTGCGCCGGGGGGCCACCGCGCTGACGGGCGCCGGCCGGCTCGACCGCGACGGGTATTTCCATGCGCCGACCGTGCTGAACGAGGAGATCTTCGGCCCGGTCGCCCCGATCATGACCTTCGCTGGTGAGGACGAGGCGGTGCTCCTGGCCAACCGGACCGAGTACAGCCTGGTCGCCTATGTCTACACCCGGGACCTGGCCCGAGGCCTCCGCGTCGGGGAGCGGATCGAGGCCGGGATGATCGGCTTGAACCGAGGCCTGGTTTCGCATCCGGCGGCCCCGTTCGGCGGTGTGAAGCATCGCGGGATCGGCCGGGGAGGCGGTCATGAGGGCGTCCTCGACTATCTCGAGTCGACATACATCGCCACGACCTGGTGAGCCGCCGCCGCGGAGCCGGCTCATGCCCGCGTCCCCTCCGCAACGGTCGCGCCCGGCCGGCTCGCCGGGACGTCGGCGCCCGCGACCGGCGGGTCGGCGTGGGTTAGGATCGCCGGCCGGCCGGCGGGTTTGACTGGTCGACGCGCCCCTGCTCGACGATCGCCGCAGCAGCAGGGCGAGGACCGCGGCCACGACGGCGAGCACGGCTGGCGTGCCTGGCCCCAGCGTGCTCAGCAGGGGCAGGCCGGCCACGTGGAGCAGAAGCCCGGTCAGCAGGATCGGCCGCTGCCGGGCCGGCTTGTCGATCAATCGGCCGGCCAGGGTCACCAGCCCGGCCGTCGAGCCGTCGAACACGTCGCGGTCCACGTTGCCGCTGATGCCGGGCACGCTGCCGCCGCTCGTGTACCGCCAGAAGGTGAAGCTGGACCAGCCCGCCGAGACCGTGCCCGGCAATGCGGCGTACGCCACGTGGCGAGCGGCGACGCGGCGAACGCCTTGCTGCCGCCGGTGCACGGGCTCCACCAGTTCGGATTGGTGCAGATGATCGGCCGGACGCCGGTGTGCCGCTGTGCCTCGGCGACGAAGGCCTGGATCCAGGAGAGCACCTGAGCTGGGGTCAACCCGTACCACGGCGACGGGCTTCCCGATCCACCGCAGGGCCATTCGATGTCCAGCATCGGTGGCAGCGTGCGGCCGTCGCGGACGTAACGAGCGTTGTCGAGGGAGAAGTCCACCTGGGCGGTGCCGGTGCTGCGGTCGGGCAGCGCGAAGTGGTAGGCGCCGACGTGCAGGCCGGTTGTCTTGGCCCCGAGATAGTTGGTGGTGAAGTCAGGATCGACGAATTTCGTGTTGTTGGCTGCCTTCAGGATGGCGAACTTCTCGCCGGACGCTGCGACCTGGGACCAGTTGATCGTGCCTTGCTGATGCGAGACGTCGATCCCGCCGACGGTGTAGCCGGCGGGTGGTGCCAGGCCGGGGGTGGGCGTGAGGCCGGCATCGCTGTCGGGCCGGCCGGTGCCCGCATGCGCCTGGCCGTCCCCGGCGGGGCCGGTCGCCAGGACCGGTCCCGCCGGAAGGAGGAACGCGGCGGCGGCGATCGTCGCGATCACCGACCGCAGGATGTGAGGTCTACCGCGGACTGACATATCGATGAAGACGAGGAATCCCGGTCACCCTTCAGCCTCTATCGCATCAAGTGACGCCCGACACACGGCTATTACGGGAGCAGGCCGGCGCGGCGGCGGGGGCAGGGCATTCGCAAGGTCGATTTTTTGACCGTTCAGCTACTTTCGGGATGGTCGCGCCGGTTCGCAGACCGCCGGTCCGGCGGTGCCGTTCGGTCGTGATGCCGAGCGCCTGGCGGTCGGTCGGGGTTGGCGGCGTAGGTCTCGACCTGGTACACGAACTCGGCCTCGACGGTTTCGGCTTCTGCGGTGGTAAACGTATTCACACGCGTCTCACGCCCGAAGCACCCGCTTCCTCAGCCGAGGGGTCTGTGTCTTGGACCACCGGGGCGATCGGCACAGCCGGTGAGCGACGGAAGGTCTTGGCGGGCGCGACCGGACGCTCTGCTTTCCGAAGGAACCCAAGGTCGAGTTGCTCGTAGACTTCGGCCAGCGGTTCCGGGAGGCCGGCAGTCCGGCAAGTCATGGGGTGGTCGCGTGGATCCGTCAGTGTGGCTGGGAGTGCTGGGTACGGTGCGCGCGCGTCACGGCGACACCGAACTCGATGTCGGCGGGCGTCAGTTACCCGCCGTGCTCGGACTGCTGCTCGTCCGCGCCGGAAAGCCGGTGACGTGGGGAGAGTTCACGACCCTGCTCTGGGACGACAGTCCTCCGGCGGGCGCCGAGAACATCCTCCAGCGGCATATCGGCGCACTGCGGCGCATCCTCGAGCCCGGCCTGCCGCCCCGGGCACCGAGCCGCTGGTTGCAGCGCTCCCCGGGTGGCTACCGGCTGGCCGTCGGCCCCGAGTCGCTCGATCTGCTCCGGTTCCGCCAACTCGCCGAACAGGGCTCGCAAGCGGCCGCGGCGGGCGACGCCGCGGCCGCGGCGAAGGCTCGGACGGCCGCGCTGCAGTTGTGGCGCGGGAGGTGCGGGTCCGGAATCGAGGTCGGACCCGCCTTGTCACCGGAGTTCTCGGCCGTCGACCGGGAACGGGTCGACGTGCTCCGGGCCGCGGTCGACGACGCCCTGGCCAGCGGTGAACTCCGGGGCCTGTTGCCCGTCGTGCAGAAGGCCGCCGCCCAGGACGGACTGAACGAAGCGGTGCAGGCCCCGCTGATTCTCCTGCTGGCAGCTTCCGGCCGGCAGGCGGCCGCCGTCGCCGCCTACCAAGCTCTCCGATCGCGGCTGGCCGGGGACCTGGGGGTCGACCCCGGGCCGGAGGTACGCGCCGCCTACGACCGGGTGCTGCGGCAAGAGGTCGTTACCGTGCCGGCCCCGCCCCCTCCGGCCGTGGGTGAGGTTCCGCCGCTGCGGTCCGTGCCGTCGCAGCTCCCGGCGGCCAATCGGTTCTTCACCGGTCGCGCGGCCGAACTGGCTCAGCTCTCCCGGGCGGCCGCCGAGGTGAACCGGGGCCGGTCGTCGTCGGTAATCGTCACGATCGACGGATTGCCCGGCGTCGGCAAGACACTTCTCGCGCTGCACTGGGCGCATCAGATGACCGACCGGTTCCCGGACGGTCAGTTGTTCGTCGACCTGCGCGGCTTCGACCCGACGGAGCCTGCCCTCAGCAGCGACCAGGCGCTGATTCACCTGCTCGCCGGCCTCGGCGTGCCCGATCAGCAGATGCCGGTGGGCACGGACGCGCTGTCGGCGATGTTCCGCGCGATGGTCAACGACCGGCGGTTCCTGATCGTCCTGGACAACGTGCGTGACGAGGAGCAGGTGCGGCCGCTGCTACCGGTCTCACCCGGCAGCCTCGTGCTGATCACCAGCCGGGCCCGGCTCACCGGTCTCGTCGTCACCAACAGCGCGGTGCCCCTGAGCCTGTCGGTGATGTCTTTGGAGGAGTGCCGGGTGGGCGCGCGGGAGCGGATCGGCGCCGACCGGTTCGCAGGCGCGGAGGACGCGCTCGACGAGATCATCAAATACTGCGGACGACTGCCTCTGGCCATGGCCATCGTCAGCGCCCGCGCGCTGGCCAACCCGCAGTGGTCGGCCCGCGAGATCGCCGACGAGCTGCGGGCGGCCGCGCCGCTCGACTTCCTCGACGGTGAGGAACCACGCAGCGATGTGCGGAACGTCTTCTCGTGGTCCTACCGCATGCTCTCCGAGCCGGCGGCCCGGCTGTTCCGCCTGCTGCCCCTGCACCCAGGCCCGGACATCGGGACGGTGACCGCGGCGAAGCTGGCTGGTCTGCCGCCCGAGACGGTGCGCCGCCTGGTGCAGGAGTTGACCCGCACCAGGTTGCTGACCGAGGTCCGGCCCAGCCGGTACGCGTTCCACGACCTGATCAAGGCGTACGCCGCGGAGTTGGGCGCGAGTGCCGACACCGAGCAGGAGCGGGCCACGGCCTTGACCGGCCTGCTTGACTACCTGTTGCTCGCCGGCGACCGCGCGAACCGGATGATGCAGCCGGCGTTCCGGCTCAACGAGGTGAAACAGGCCGACGGCGGCCTCGTGGAGCCGGTGCGCGACACCAAAGAGGCGATGGCGTGGTTCACCGGCGAGCTGACCGTCCTCGAAGCCGCGGTCGATCTGCCCGGCCCGCGCTCCTGGCGGCTGGCCGAGCTTCTGATCCCCTTTTACCAGCGGCTCGCCCTCTATCAACGGTGGGAGTCGACGGCCGGCCACGCGCTCAGCCGGGCCGAGAGCGCTGGTGACCTCGAGGGGCAGGCGGCCATGCACCGCATGATCGCCGGTTCCCTCATGTTCGCCGGGAGTTCGGCTCGCCCGACCGGACCCGACCCTGAGCGCCTCGCCATGGCTGCCCGGCACCTGCAGCGGACCCTTGAGCTCTTCGACGCTCTGGGCAAGGACGCCGCCAAGGCCGAGGTCTACCGCAACATCGGCATGACCGAGCGTGAACGAGGGCAGCACGATCGGGCCCGGTCGCAGTTCGAGCGGGCGCTGGCGCTGTTCGAGGCGCAGGGCGACCGCCGGGGGATGGCCTTGTCGCTGCTCGGTCTGGCCCGGGAACGCGCGGAGCTGGGCGACCTGGAAGTCGCCGCGGACAAGATCGCCCGCGCCGAGACACTCGCGCGAGAGCTCGATGACGTGAATACGACAGCGGCCGCCGTCGCTACCCTGGCGCACATCGTGGCCCGGATGGGCCGGCTCGAGGAGGCACTCGTCCTTTTCGAACGGGCGGAGGAACTCTTCCGCCAGGACGAGAACCGGGGCGAGATGGCCAGCAACGACGTCAGCATCGGTGACCTGCTGGCCGAATGGGATCGCCTCGGCGAGGCGGTGATCTTCTGGTCGCGGGCCCGGGACCGTTATGCCGAGCTGGGCCAGTCCGCCGTCGTCGCCGTCCTCGACCAGCGCTTGGCCGAGACCGCGGCCGACATGTCATCCGGTTGACCGCCCCGTCATCGTCCGGAGTTCTCCCGAAGGTGGTGGGCGGCGTCGCGAAGGGTGGAGGGGGTCCCGGCGGCCGACGCCCGGACGGCCGCGCGCCGTCAGCGGCGATGACCTTGTCGAGGGCCTCTTTGAGGGCCGCCGGCGGGTCGCGCAGTTCGACGACCTCGACGCGCAGTTCGACGTCGCAGTCGGCGCCGCCGGCCACGGCCGCCGCGGCGAGCTGGTCGGCGAGCAGGCGGGTCGAGGACGGCTGGCTCAGGACGGACGAGACGACGACCAGGGTGGGCTGCTTCGTGCGGAGACCTCCCTGGTCTTCTTGGCGGCCAGCAGGGCCGCGTGGGTGGGGGCGTCCGGCACGTGGGCCGGCAACGCACCGCCGCCTCTAGTACAAAATCTTGACAGTCAGGAAAATGGACTAATATATTGCGTGGCAACCGGTGGCCCTTGCCACCCGGCACACGAAGGAGACAACGATGTCCGGCAAAAAAGTGATCTCGGTTGTGGGCGCGACCGGCACCCAGGGCGGTGCGGTGGCGCTGGCGCTGCTCGCCGACGACGAGTTCGAGGTCCGAGCGTTGACCCGCGACCCGTCCTCGGCCAAGGCCCGGGCGCTCGCCGACCTCGGCGCCGAACTGGTCGAGGCCGACCTGTACGACGTGGACAGCCTGCGGAAGGCGTTCGACGGGGCGTACGGCGCCTACCACGTGACCCCGTACTGGAATCACCTGTCGGCCGACAAGGAACTCGAAGAGGTCGAGAATCTGATCTCGGCGTCGACAGCAGGCGGCCTGAAGCACGTGGTGTGGTCGACGCTCGAGGACACTCGCGATGTCATTCCGCTGCACGACGACCGGATGCCGACACTCGACGAGATCTACAAGGTGCCGTGCTTCGACGTGAAGGGCGCCGTGGCCGACCGGCTCTACGAGAAGTCCGGTCTGCCGACCACTTATCTGCGGGTCTCGTTCTATTGGGACAACCTCCTGGGTGATCTCAAACCGCGGCGGGACGCGGACGGTGTCCTCGCGGTGCACCTGCCGTTCGGGGAGACGCCCATCGCTGGGATCGCCTCGGAGGACATCGGGCAGGCGGCGCGCAGCATCTTCCGCCAGCCGGAGGAGACGCTGGGCGCCCTCATCGGGGTGGCCGGCGAGCAGCTGACCGGGGACCAGATCGCCGCCGCGTTCAGCCAGGTGCTGGGCGAGAAGGTCGTCTACCGCCCGGTGCCGCACGACATGTTCCGCGCCTACGGCTTCCCGGGTGCGGTCGAACTGGGCAACATGTTCCAGTACTACACCGAGTTTCCCGACTCCTACCTGGGCAATCGCGACGTCGAGCGCACCCACCAGCTGAGCCCCAACTGGCTGAGCCTGCCCTCCTTCCTCACCCGGCATCGCGACCGGCTCGGCCTCTGAACGACTCTGCCGATCGCGGCGGTGAAGAAGTGCAACGTCGGTTTTCCCTCGGTCGGCGGCGCCGTGCCGGAGACCGGAAGGCGCACTGACGCCACGGTCTTGCCCGCGACGAGTTCGACCGTGGCGCCGAAGACTCCGGCCTGTGCCTCGTACCGTTCGTTGCCCCGCGCGGTTCTGGTATTAGGCGACGATGACGGTGGCCGGATCGCCGACCTGGTTCCAGTCGGGCGACGACACGGTGTGGGCCTGGGTGGTTCCGTCGGTGTAGGTGATGCGTCCGCCGTAATCCGCGACATCGTGGTGTCGGCGGCCGCCGGCTCGGGGCCGGTGCTGCGTGGCGACATGCTCGCGGTGTTGAGGAGTCTCAGCGGGCAGGGGTCGGGGCCCACGGAGGTTCTCTCCGGGCCGGCGGACGTGCTGCGGTCGCTGACGCCGGGTCGCACGGCCCGTCAGGGGGTGCGATGAGCGCCTGCAGGGCCGGACCGGCCAGCCGGAGCACGTCGTCGAGGTCAGCACCGGCGAGGTCGGGCATGCGCAGCAGGTAGCGCTGTGCGGCGATGCCCATCATCATGGCGCTGGCCAGGGCGGCTCGCAGCCGGGCGTCGTCGGCGCGGATGGTAGCGGTCATGCTGTCGACGGCCTCGGCGGTGATGTGGTCACGCAGGATGCCGGCCGCCTCGTCGCTGGTCATGCTGGCCCGCAGCAGGACGGCCATCGGGCTGTTCGGGTCGGCGGCCCAGCTGCGCAACATGCCTCGCAGATAGTTGTCGACGCTCTGAGCCGGGTCGTCGGTCGTGTTGCGCCGCATGGGGATCGTCCAGTGCACCGCGGCCCGGAACAGCTCCTTCTTGGTGCCGAAATATTGGATGACGGAGGACTTGTCGACCTCGGCCGCCACTGCGATCGCCCGGATCGTGGCGCGCTCGTAGCCGACCTCGGCGAACACCGCACGCGCCGCCTCGAGGATCCGGCGTTTGGTCCGCTCACCTTTGCGTTCCGGCCGGGGGGCGGTCTCGTCCCGGCTCATCTGTGGCTCCTCTTCTCAACCTCGTCGGCGAGGCGATCGTACCGGTACCGGTCCGGCAGAACTCGGATCGTCGGCGTTTTCGCAGCTCCCGGTGAGGTTGGCCACGGGCGTCGACGGCGCTGGGGCCGGTAGAGCTAGAGTGGCGAAGATTTTCTCAACGGTTGTCTACTTTTTGTGACGGCGGTCGGCGTGGATGCGCCCCGGATGACCCGGCCGCCCCACGACGGGCAGGAAGTTCGATGGAGGAACCGAATGGCGGCACCGACCCAAGCCAGGCCGTCCACCGCACGAACGGGGACCTCACATCCGGGTCTCGCGCTCGCGGTGATCGCGGCGGCACAGCTCATGGTGGTGCTGGACGGCACGATCATGAACATCGCCCTGCCCAGCATCCAGCGCGATCTGCACGTGTCCGCGTCCGGCCTGTCGTGGATCATCAACTCCTACTTGTTGGCGTTCGGAGGTCTGCTGCTGCTCGGCGGCCGCACCGGGGACCTGTACGGCCGCCGCCGTGTGTTCCGGGCCGGACTGATCGTCTTCACCCTCGCCTCCCTGCTGGGCGGACTCGTCCCGAACGCGGGGCTGCTCATCGCTGCACGGGTGCTGCAAGGGTTCGGCGCGGCCGTCGTCGCCCCGAGCGCCCTGTCGCTGATCACCACGACCTTTGCCGAAGGACCGCCCCGCAACCGGGCGATGGGCGTCTATGCCGCCATGTCCGGCGTCGGCTCCACGGTCGGGCTGCTGCTCGGTGGCGTGCTCACCGACTACCTGAACTGGCGCTGGGTCCTGTTCGTCAACGTGCCGATCGGTCTGGCCGTCCTGGTCGGCACCCGGCTGCTGCCGAGCGGCGGCAAACTGCGTGGCGCGCTGGACGTGCGCGGCGCCGTACTGGGCACGGCCGGCTTGGTGGCTCTGGTCTATGCGATCACCCAGGGCGGTGACCGCGGCTGGGACGACAACGTGACGATCGGGATGTTCGTCGTCGCGCTGGTGCTGCTGGCCGCTTTCCTGCGCACCCAGGTGCACAACCAGCACCCGATCCTGCCGCTGCGCCTGCTGCGGTCGCGCAACCGCGCCGGATCGTACGCGACAATGCTGTTCATCGGCGCTGCCATGTTCGCGACGTTCTACTTCCTGTCGCTCTACATGCAGATGGTCCACGGGTACAGCCCAATCCGTGCCGGCCTGGCCTACCTGCCCTTCAGCTTCGCCATGGGTGTGGCCGCCGGCGTCGGCTCGCGGCTGGTCGGCCGATTCCCGCCCCGGGCGATCGCCACGCCCGGCCTGATCCTCGCGGCCGCCGGCATGGTGTGGTTCAGCACGCTCGCGCCGGCTTCGTCGTACACCACTCATCTCATGCCGGCCATGGTGGTCACCGCCGTCGGTCTCGGCCTGAGCTTCCTGCCGATGACCCTGGGCGCCGTCTCCGGGGTGGAGGGCCGTGACGCGGGCGTCGCCTCGGCGATCCTCAACACCATGCAGCAGATCGGCGGAGCCGTCGGTCTGGCCGTCCTGGCGACCGTCTCGACCGGAGTCGCCGACGGCGTGCTGCCGAACGCCGACGCGGCTTTCTTCCAGGGGCTGGCCGCCGGCGACCAGAGCCTCGTGCACCGTGCGGCCGACGCACTGACCCAGGGCTACACGGCGGCGTTCGCCGGTGCGGCCGCCTTCCTGCTGGTCGCCCTCGTCATCACCGTCACGGCTTTGAACGCGCGGGCCCAGCGGGGCCACTGACCCGGGAATGGGAGGACACTCGATGCGACTCGCGACCAGGCCGGCGCCGGCGCTGTTCGATCCGCCTTCGCAGGTGACGTGGAGACGGCACATCAGTGGATGAGTGCCGGGCCCCGGCCGCCGCGGGGACAGCGCCCCGCGGCGGAAGGTCACCCGTTCCGCTCACCCAGCACGAATCGCCGAGGGCCGGCGTGGACGAGGTTCTGATACTCGGGGTGGGTCTCGATGTACCTCGCGTAGAACGGGGCACAGCGGCACCGTAAGCAGTTGAGGAATGAAGGCCTTACTGTCACACCGTCACCAACATACCGACGGTGGATTCCTTCAGCCCCCGGTGTACCGGTACGGGTTGGCGATACGTTCAATGTCGGGCTGGCTCGGGTTCAGTCCGGCGTTCCAAGCTGCCTCGTCCATCGTGGATCGGACGTGAGCCACGCTCTCCTCGATCACCCGGCGGGCCTCGGCGAGCTCGGCGTTCAGCAGCAGGACGCCGTTCTGCTTGACGACGCGACCGTCGACCAGCACGGTGTGCACATCGCCGACCCCGGCCGACTGGACGATGTGCCCCGCCGGGTTGATGATCGGGAACATCGCCGGGTTCTTGTCGTTCTTGATCAGAACGAGGTCGGCTCGCTTGCCTTCGGTGATGGTGCCGATCTTGTCGGACAGGCCGATCGCCTCGGCACCGCCCCGGGTCGCATAGTCGAGCACGTCGCTGCTGCGCAGCTCGTTGTCGGCCACGGTCTCACCATTAGCATGCGCGTCGAGATGGCTCTTGGCGCGGTCGGCCGAGAGGGTGGCCCGCATGGCGTGCAGCATGTCGCCGCTGACGAGAACGCTGCTGTCGGTGGACAGCGAGGTCGAGATGCCGTGCCGGCGCAGCCGGGCGGTGGGGGAGTATCCCTGGCCGGCGCTGTTCTCGCTCTCGGTGGCGACCGACACGTGACCGCCGGTGGCGGCGATGCGCTGGTACGAGTCGTCGTTCAACGATCCGGTGTGGACGTAGATGACCTTGTCGGAGAGCACGCCGTGGTCGGCCATCCGCCGGAGCCCGGCGTCGTCGGAGCCGCCCCAGACACCGGCGTGGGTGTTGACCCGCACGTCCAGCTCCCGGGCGACGTCGAAAGCGGCCTTCTCGGGGAAGGCCGGGTCGTTGCTGATGTCGAACGCGAGCTGCAGGGTGAGCATGTCACCCTTGCCGTCGATGCGCCGGGCAATGAAATCGCGGAACTCGGGCGTGGTGCCCCACTCCCACGCCCCCTGCATGTGGTTTCCGTAGGCGAGCACCGACCGGCCGCCGACCCTCTCGAGCGCGTCCACCGCGGCGTCGGCGTGGGCCGTCGAGCGCAGCCCGTGCGACCAGTCCACGCTGGTGGTGACACCGGCGTCGAGCGCCTCGAGCGCGCCGAGCAGGTTGCCGGCATAGATGTCCTCGGGGCGGAAGGCGTTCGGGTGGTTGATGTAATAGAAGTAGAAGTAATTGGTGAGCGTCCAGTCGGCGCCGTAACCGCGCAACCCGGTCTGCCACATGTGCCGGTGCGTGTCGATCATCCCAGGAATCAGGATGCCGCCGCTCGCGTCGATCTCGAGCGTCGACTCAGGCACCTCCAGCGCGGTTCCGATGCGCGCGATCCGCCCGTTCTCCACCAGCACGTCGGTGTCGTGCAACGCGGGACGGCCCGGTTCCATCGTCAGCACAATGCCCCGCCGGAAGACGACGGGACGTCCCGCGTTAATTGGTTCGCCTGTCACTGTTCTCAGCTTTCTTGACGACGCTGTGGAGGGAGATTCGCGTCGAACGCTAGGCGTCGGCCGGAGCCGTCACCACGACAGCAAGTCCTGAGAACCCGACAGGCTGTCCAGAAAACGGACCTTCAGATGACCTCCATAGTCGACTCCGGAGGGCTGGTGACGGCAACGCCGACGACCTGTTGGAGCCGTCAGTCGGTGAGCAGAAGGGTATGGACGCTGCTGATCCGGCCGTCGTCAACCAGTGCGATGTCGACTCCACGGACCACGGGCGGCCGGCCTTGCGGTCCGAGCTGCCATTCGAGATAACCGAGGTCGTGGTTGACCCGGACCGGACCGGCCGGGCTGAAGACGAGCCCGGGTGCCCCGTCCAGGATGTCCTGGGCCTTGGCGTTCAGGGCGCCGTGGCCCTCGACGACCTGGTCCGGATCGAAGAAGCGCACGTCCGGCGTATAGGTGCGCGCGATCGCCGCCCGGCGTCGCTCGGGGTCACGCTCGTTGAACACTTCCAGCAGGTTCGCGTGCATGAGTTGCTCGATCGTGGCCATCAGGTGCCTTCCCGTTCCGCCGGTTCGACCGGCAGTTCGCAGGGACATGAGGGGTAGCTACCGCTCGATCAGCTAACGCGATTTCTGGCCGGGAATTCATTGGTGATCTCAGCGAGAGTGGATTTGGGCGGCAGCGGCGATGCCCAGCCATCTGCACCAGGGCCCCGGCAAAGTCGCGGGGGTGCCCGGCCTGTACCGGCGCCGGACACCACGACGGGCGCGAGGACCCGGCAGGTCGGTCAGCGCTGCGGGCAGCCCGGCAGCGGTCTCGGGCACGGTGACAGCCGGTGCGTCGGACACAGACGAGATCAGCGATAGTGGCAGAGCGGGCATGACTCACTTCGGACGATCAACAAGGCGTAGGAGCCTCGATGATCAGCTGAACCCGTCATGCTCGCCCTGCTCCCGCGGGCGCCTTGGTACGCCTTGTCGGCAAGGGTCATCACGTTCGCGCCGCTCAGCGCGTCGATGATGCCGTGGGTGCGGGCTGCGGCGAGTAGGTCGACGGCCTCGCGGACGTAGCGCCAGGCGGTGCTGATGCTGATCGCGAAACCGCTGGCCGGCCGGGTGTAGGTGTCGCCGTTGCGCAGGTGGGCCAGGCGAGCAGAGCTTGTCGGCCGGGGTCGAGGCGCCGCCACCGGGACCGGCGCTGGTATCGCGGCAGGATAAGACGGCACAGCGAGGCTCCCGGTCGGGGCATCGGATCTTGCTCGAATGCTCTGTTGCCGGGAGCCTCGCTCCATGTCCACACCAGACCCTCAGGCCGGCCGTGACCTGCACCTTCTGCCACCAACCTATCCGTCCCGGCCGGGGCCGGCCTCAGTCACCGGAGATCCAGAGGTATCCGCGCGCCCGGGTCGCCTCCTCGATGAGCGCCCCCAGCGCCTGCACGTCGACCCGGAGCTCCGGTTTGCGGCTCGCGATCTCGTCCAGCTCCGCGGTCAGCTGCGGCAGCTGGATCAGATTGATCATGGTGTCGCCATGGGAATCGATCCTCGACACCAGGTGGTGCCGCTCCCGGTCGCTCGCCGCCACCAGGCGTTGCAGCGAGGAGCCTGCTTCCACGCCGGCATGGCGTTGCTCGTGCACCTGGTTCTCGATATACACATCGAGCCCCACCGCCGCGCCTCCTTCACGAAGTGGCAGGCCAGGGCACTGCACACCCCGGCCGGTCAACCTTACGGTCGTCAGTCCTTGCCGGGAATCGGGTACCTCGTTCGCACGCCGCCCCACCTGTCCTGAACCACCATGTAACAACTCGTGACCTGTGCGCTGTGAAAGAGGTCGCAGAGGTGAAGGGCGCGCATTCGCCGACGTTCGGACTATGTCGTCAGCGCGTCTCGCGGTGGGCGGCGGACATCAGCCCGAGAGGAAATTCCCCATGAGTAACCAGAGCGCGGCGGCCTCGCTGCGAAAGGCCGCCACCTCGGTCTTCCTGCCCGAGGACGAGGGCTACGAGGAGGCGAACACGACCTGGTCACTCGGGCTGGGCCTGCGTCCGGCGGCGGTCGTCTACCCGGAGAGCGCCGACGAACTCGGCGCGGTCGTGCGGACCGCCGCCGACGAGGGTCTGCGGGTCACCCCGTTGGGTACCGGGCACAACTCGTTCCCGTTCGCCGATCTCGACGACACGGTCGTGCTGCGAACGTCGCGCCTCGGCCAGTTCTCGATCGACGCCGAGAAGCGACGAGCTCGCGTCGGCGCCGGCACCCAGTGGGCGCCTGTCGTCGAGGTGGCCGGCGGAATGGGGCTGGCGGGCATGCACGGCACGGCGGGGGACGTCAGTATCGCCGGATACCACGTCGGCGGTGGTCTGAGCTGGGTCGGGCGACGGCACGGGCTGGCCTCCAGCCAGGTGACCGCGGCCGAACTCGTCCTGCCCGACGGATCCCTGGTGCGCGTCGACGCCGACCACGAGCCGGACCTGTTCTGGGCCGTCCGTGGTGGCGGAGGCAATCTGGGCATCGTCACGGCGCTCGAGTTCGGGCTGCTCGACCAGCCCGACGTCTATGGAGGCTTCTTGGCCTGGGACCTGACCCGGGCGCCTGAAGTCCTCACCCGGTGGCTGGAATGGAGTGCGACGGCGCCCGACGACGTCACCACCATCTATCACCACTTCCGCTTTCCCCCGGCCCCGGAGGTCCCGGAACCGTTCCGTGGCCGCAAACTGGCCCTGATCAGCGGTGTGGCACTGGCTGACGGCGCCAGGGCCGAGCGGATCCTCGCGCCCCTGCGAGAGCTCAAGCCTGAACTTGACACCTTCGGGGGCCTTCCGTCGACAGCGGTCTCGCGGATCATCCCTCAGCCTGACGGACCCCTTCCGGTCGCCGGGGCCTCCGGGTTGTTCGACGCCCTCGACGCCTCGGCGGTCGACAAGCTGATGGCCGTGGTCGGCGCGGACGTCCCCTCCTCGCTGGGAATGGAGCTGCGTCAGCTCGGCGGGGCGCTCGGCCGGCCCGACCCGGACGGCGGTGCCCTGAACTACCTGGACGGGCAGTACATGCTGTTCGGTGTCGGGCCGGTGTTCGACCCGGCCCACCGGCCCGGGGTGCAGGCCGAGGCCGACCAGCTCCTGGACTCGCTGAGCGAATACTCCCGCGGGCGCAAGTATCTGAGTTTCGATCTGCAGGACAGCGATCCCTCCCGCGGCTACGACGCGGCCTCCTACGAGCGGCTGGTGGCACTTCGGCGCAGGGTGGACCCGAACGGCATCCTCCGGACGAACCACGAGATCCGCTGACGCCGGACGTACGGATCGGCGCCCACCGCCGATCCGTACGTCCCCAGGGGTGGGCATTCTCACGATGGCTTCCGAAAACATCGGTGAATTTGCACGCTGCGTGTACGTGAGATGAGCATGACCGGACTTCCTCTGACCGCCGGCACTCCACTGTCGCCGGCTCTGGACATGTTGTTCTCCCGTTGGACCCCGCACATCCTGTGGCTCCTCGACTGCAGCGGGCCGTTGCGCTTCGCCGACCTGTTGCGTCGTCTGCGCCCGCTGGGGACGGCCATGCTGACCCTGCGGCTGCGTGAGCTGGAAGCGGCCGGATTGATCTCACACGAGCTGTACATGCTGCACCCGCCGCGGGTCGAGTACTCGCTGACCGAGTTCGGACGCTCGGTCCGGCCGGTCCTGCAGGCGATCGAGGTCTGGACCGAGACCCAGTTGCGTCCGGCCCAGGTGTCGTCCCACAAGGCGGTGGCCTGACCTCACCGGCCCGCCACTCCGAAGGACTCTGATGCAGATCGGTATAGGTATCCCGAACCAGGTACGCGACGTCGACCCGACGATCATCGGGCCGTGGGCGGCTCGGGCCGAGGAGGCCGGCTTCGCCACGCTCGGCACGCTCGGCCGGGTCGCTTATCCGGGCGTGGCCGACACCGTGGCCCTGGCCGTGGCGGCGGGGGCGACCCGCCGCATCGGCCTGCTCACCAACATCCTGCTCGGCGTGGCCTGGCCCGCCGTCCTGCTCGCCAAGGAGGTAGCCGGTATCGACGGAGCGTCCGGCGGCCGGTTGACACTCGGCATCGGGCTCGGCACCCGCGACGACGACTTCACCGTCGGCGGGCTTCCGAAGAAGGGCCTCGGCCGGCGGTTGGACGCCGACCTCGAGACCTACCGGCAGGTGTGGTCCGGCGGTCCGGTCGGCGGCGGCCCCAATCCCGCCGTGCCGGCCGGGACTCGTCAGGTCCCGATGATGTTCGGTGGACGGGCGCCCGCCTCGTTCGCCCGCATGGCCGTGCACGGCATCGGCTACGTCGCCTCGTCGGTGCCACCGCCGATGGTCGCCCAGGCTTTCGACGCGGCGAGGGCCGCGTGGCGCGACGCCGGGCGTGCCGGGAGGCCGAGGCTGACCGCGACGGCGTACTTCGCGCTGGGCGACGAGAGGGCCGCGCGGGACAATGTCTACGACTACTACCGCAACACGGGCGACCGCATCGCGACCATGCTGGCCGACAATGTCGCCCTCGGCGCCGACCGGATCCGTCGGACCGTCCGCATGTTCGAGGAACTCGGCGCCGACGAGGTCATCCTCAACCCCGGCCTGGCCGACCCCGGCGAGATCACCAGGTTGGCCGAGGTGTTGCTGTGACCCTGGCCCTAGTGCGGACCACCGCACCCACACCGAACAGGAAACCGCCATCGACGGCTACCTCCGCTGGCGCATCACCGACGCGTCGACGACCCGGAGGTCCTCCACACCACGTACCCGCAGCATCTCGTCGACCACGGCGTTCTCGTCGTGGCCCATCCTGCAGGTGCCGACGAGATGGTCGTACGTCCGCAGATTGCGCCGGGCGTAGGCCCGCAGACCGAGGCCGTCGGTGACTCCCGGGCCCGGCTGAACCTCCTTGCCCCGCCAGTCGGCCAGGGCGGCCGACTCACCGAGATTTCGGGCGAGCCGCAGGCCGTCCGCAGCGGCCTCCAGGTCTTGCGGTGCCGTGTAGTAGCGGGGGGCGACCAGGGGCGCGTCCTGTGCAGCGGCGCCGGCGAGCCGCAGCCGGCCCCGGCTGCGGGGCGTCATCAACGACACGACCATGGTGTAGCCCGCACCGGGTGCGGGCCCGTCCAGGCCGGGGGCGCGCAGCGGGACGTCGACCATCATGAGCTGGACGTGTTGCCCGTGCAGGCGGGCGAGGCCCTGTGCCTCGCCGTGACTGTTCGCGCCGGGCGGCACCGGCCGCGCGGATTCGTAGACGATGCCGGTCATCGGATGGTCGTGCAGGTTGGCGCCGACGCCGGGCAGATCCACCACGGTGGTGATGCCGAGCTCCCGCAGGTGGGCGTCCGGGCCGATGCCCGAGAGCATCAGTACCTGTGGCGTCCCGACGGTGCCCGCGCTCACGATTCCCTCACCGTCCGCTCGTGCGGTGACGAGTTCCGCGCCGTGCTCGTAATCGATGCCGACGCACGAACGGCGCTTGACTCAGGTGGCGGTGCGGCTCACACCCCCGATCCCCGAAAGAAGTTGTGCCGGTTGCGTCTGTTGATCCCCGATCCCCGAGACATCGAAGTGAGGTTTTGCTGATATGGAACCGATCGCGTTGTTCCGCGATGCCGCGCGGACCGTCCCCGCCTATCACCACTTTTTGGCCGAGCGTGGCGTCGACCCGGACGGAATACGAACGATGGACGACTTCCGCGGGCTGCCGACGATCAGCAAGGAGAACTATCTTCGGGTGTACAGGTTGGCCGACCGGTGCCGTGGCGGATCACTCGACCACAGTGCGGCGGTGGCGTTGTCGTCCGGGTCGTCCGGTCCGCCGACGATCTGGCCCCGCTCCCTGGCCGATGAGCTGGCCGGCACCGCCCGGCTCGAGCGGGTTTTCCGGATCTTCGGTGCGGACGAGCTCAGCACCCTCGCGGTGGTCTGCTTCCCACTGGGCAACTGGATCGGGGGTATGTACACGGCTGCCGCCTGTCGGCACCTGGCCGCCCGGGGTCTGCGCGTCACGGTCGCGACGCCCGGAAACGTCGTCGAGGAGGCGTTGCGGGTCGTCGAGGCGCTCGGGCCGGACTTCGACCAGGTGGTCCTTCTGGGCTATCCGCCGTTCGTCAAGAACGTGATCGACGCGGGGCTCGCCCGGCCGATCGACTGGCCCGCTCGCCGGATCAAGCTGGTGCTGGCCGGGGAGGTCTTCAGCGAGCGGTGGCGTGATCTGGTCGCCGAGCGCGCGGGTATCGCGGATCCGGTGTCCGGCACCGTGGCGCTCTACGGAACCGCGGACGGCGGTGTGCTGGCCAATGAGACGCCGGCGACGGTCCGGGTCCGCCGGCGTCTCGCCGACGACCCGGAACGGGCACGGGCGTTGTTCGGCGACGACCGCCTGCCGACCCTGGCGCAGTACGACCCGGCCCACCGGTACTTCGAGGAGGTGGACCGAACCCTGCTGTTCACCGCGGACGGTGCCGCGCCGCTCATCCGGTACGCCATCGGTGATGCCGGCGGCATCACCCCGTACGCCGATTTGGCGCCGCTGGCGGGGGAGGACCCGGCGATGCCGGGGGAACCGTTCGTCCACCTCTTCGGGCGATCGATGTTCGCCGTTTCCCTCTTTGGGGCGAACATTTATCCCGAGAACGTCAGTGAGGCGCTGGAACGGCCGGAGATCGCCGCATGGACCACGGGCCGGTTCGTCCTGCGGACCCCTGAGGACGTCGACGGTGACCGGTACCTCGACGTCACCGTGGAGCTGGCGCCCGGCTCCGAGGGCGACGGACGGGAGGCTGCGGTGGCCGAGGCCATCCGGGCTCACCTCGTCCGTCGCAACAGCGAATTCGCCCACTACGTCTCGGCTGCCCGGCAGACCCCGGCCGTCCGGTTCCGGCCGGTGGGTGATCCCGAGAACTTCCCGATCGGCGTGAAACACCGTTACAGCAGATGAGCGGCGGGGCCTCGCCGGTCAGCCGTGCGACGGCATCGAGGCGATGTGCTCGACGTCGAGGCGCAGGTCGATCAGCAGCGGGCGGTTGCGGTTGGCGATCACCTTCGAGACCTGTTCGAGGTCGTCGGTGTCGCGCACGGTAAAGGCCTCGCCGCCGTGGGCCTCGGCGACCCGGGCCAGGTCGGGCCAGGCGAACAAGGACAGCCCCGGATCGAGGCCGCGCCGGACGAACTGGATGTGCTCGGCGCCGTAGCCGCCGTCGTTGCACACCACCACGATCAGGTCGAGATCCTCGCGCACGGCGGTGGAGAACTCGGTGATCCCGCCGTGCATGAAACCGCCGTCACCGCAGACCATCACCGTCGTTCGAGAAAGGTCGGCCGCCGCGGCCCCGATCGCCGTACCCATACCCAGGCCGATGGATCCGAAGTTGGCCGGGAGCACGAAGTCGCGGGGGTCGTCGACGCTGATGAAGCGCAGCGACTCCATCATGAAACGACCGCCGTCGCTGACCACTACGCGGTGGGCGGGCAGCACCTCGTCGAGGCGGCGCAGCGCGATCTCGACGTCGACGGTGCCGGGCGCGGTCGAGGGGCGATCACCCAGTTCATCGACGGCCGGGGTGACCGTGCTGCGGAAGACAGTGGGCAGTGTGCTGCGGCGGTCGAGCAGATCGACGAGCGCGTCCGCGGCGGCACCGGAATCGGCCAGCACGTCCGGCCGGGCCTGCGGGTCGGTGTCGACCGTGAGCACGCGGTCGCCCGCGGTGAGTGTGCCGTTGCGGGTGGTGTACGGGTTGAGGCCCGCACCGAAGCTGATCACCAGGTCGGCCGACTCGATGATCTCCTGGTTGGCGGGGGTGCCGACACCGCCGGTGATGCCCAGCGCGAACGGCTCGCCGCGGAACAGATCACGGGCCTTGAGCGTGGTCGCCACCGGCGCTCCGATTCGCTCGGCCAGACGCAGCACGGCGGCGTGGGACGCGATCGCGCCCCGCCCGGCCAGCACCACAGGCCGAACTGCCTCGCCGATCCGGTCGGCCGCTCGGGACAGGGCGGCCGGGTCGGGCTGGATCCTCTGTTCCTCCGGCAGGCCCAGCGGCACCTCGTGGAACTCGACCTCGGCCTGCATGAAGTCCGAGGGCACGTTGAAGACGACCGGGCGGCGTTCGACCAGTGCCCGGCGGATCGCGATGGCCAGGTCGTCGAGCGCGGTGTCGGGCGTACGGGCCTGTTCGAAACCCGCCCCTGTCGGCAGCACGACATCGCGCTGAGCGATGTCCTGGATGTTCGTCCGGCTGCGGGTTCCGGTGTCGCCGGCGATCAGGAGCATCGGGGCCCGGCCGCGGACGCCCTCGACCAGACCGGTGAGGGTGTTGGTGAGCGCGGGGCCGTGGGTGACCGTGGCCACGCCCAGCTTGCCGGTGAGGTCGGCGTAGCCGAAGGCCATCAGTGTCGCGCCTGCCTCGTGGACAGCGCCGATGTACCGGCCGTCCTGCTCGTGCACGAAGCTGTGCACCATGAACAGGTTCGCGTCACCGATTAGGCCGAACATGACGTCGACGCGGTAGCCGGCGAGGGCCCGGGCGAGGGCGGAGTAGAGCTTCATCATCGGACCTCCTTCTGTGTCTGGTTCGTCCGCGCAAACGAGCAGGCGAGGTGGCGGTTCAACCGGGCCAGCTGTGTCCTCGCTCATGCCGCGCACCCAGCGCGAAGCCCGCGGCGCGGCGTTCGGTGTCCGGCGGGAGGATCTCGCCGATCGGGCAGTCGACGACCACCGCGCCCCAGAGGTTGCCGTCGAGGAAGACCGGTGCCAGGACCGACCCGGCCGCCGGCACCCGCTCGCGGATCGCGGCCAGGTCACCCTCCACACACGTCCAGTCGTCGACGCGGACCGGGACTCGAACGCGGGCGAGCTGAGTCGACATCGTCGTCTGGCTCATCGACCACCGGCTGGGCGGCTCCTCATGCTCGCCGTCGGCCGACCAGAGGGCCACGAACTCTATCGAGTCAGACCCGAGCTGCACCATCTCGACCCGGCTGGCCCGGCAGAGAGCGCCGAGCTCGGAGAGGACACGCCCCCACACCTGCTCGCGTCGCTGCGCGCCGGAGACGGCCGTCGCGGCGAGCGCGGCGAACTCCGACAGATACACCGGCGGCTGATCGGGCTTTACGACGCCGGGACGGGGACAGGCTGACGCCGCGGCAGACCGGCAGCGTCATAGACGGCATCGATCACCGACATGGTGCGAACGGCGTCAGTGGCGTTCGTCAGCACCGGAGTTCCGTCGCGGACCGCGGCGGCGAACGCGTCGAGCTGGAAGGCGTAGCTCGGCCGCCGGGTCAAATGCTCCACCCGGCGGGCACGGCGGTGCACCCGGGTCACGATGCGGTGGCCGAGCTGGGGGAGCAGGGGATTGAACACGCGCATCTCACCGCGCTCGCCCACCGCCCGGACGCTGAGCCGGAACAGGTCCGACGACCAGAGCGAGGTCACGATCCGTCCGGTGACGCCGCCCGGGAAGGCGAGTTCGGCGGTGACGGCACGATCGATGCCGCTCGGGCGGAGTTCGGCCCGGGCCGAGACCACCTCGGGCTCGGCGCCGGCCACGGTGCGCACCATGTGCACCGCGTAGCAACCGGGATCCATGAGCGCGCCCCCGGCCAAGTCGAGACGGTAGCGGATGTCCGAGAAACGGGCGTACGGAGCGCAGAGGGCAGCTTCCACGTGCCGCAGAGCGCCGATCTCGCCCGATCGCACGATCTCGATCATCCGGAGTGCGACGGGGTGGTAGCGATAGTGCACCGCCTCCATCATGACCGAGCCCGACTCGTGAGCCTCCGCCTCGACGACGCGCGCCTCGGCGGCGTTCGCGGTGAGCGGTTTCTCGCACAGGACGTGCTTGCCCTGCCGCATCGCGGCGATCGTCCACTGCCCGTGGAGACCGTTTGGGAGGGGCACGTAGACGGCGTCGATGGCGGGATCGCTGATCAGGCTCTGGTAGTCGTCGTGCACGGTCGGGATGTCGTATTTCGTGGCGTAGCGGCGGCCCCGCCGATCGTCTCGTGCCGCAACCGCGGCGATGGTGACGCCGGGAGTCTTCCGAGCGGGTCGGATCACGGCGGCGGGGGCGATCCGGGATGCGCCGAGCAGCCCGACGCGGAGGGGAGTGCTGGTCATCAACGCAGTCTGTCCGGTTACCGCCGCGATTGGTGCATCTGCGACGTGGGCGTGACAGCTCTCACTCGACGAGGCCCTCGGCCGCCCAGGGAGTGCGCGGAATCTCATCTCCGAACAGCCACGGGGCTGAACAACGTCCGCTCATCTGCGTGTGTGACGCGGAAGTTTGTCGGGTGATCCGACTCCTGCGGGACTTCCACGCATTGACGATCTGAACCGGAGCGAGCCGTGGACACCCTGTCCGACATCATCGAAGTGCTCGATATGCAAGTCGCCCACCCCTGCCGCATCGAGGTGGACGGTGACTGGTCGCTGAGATTCACCGAGTGCCGGCACATCCGCGTCGGTGCCGTGCTCGCCGGCGAGATGTATCTGCGGACCGCCGGCAACGAGCCGGCCCATCTGCGGCGCGGGGACTGCTATCTGCTCTCCAGCGGACTGCCCTACATCGTCGGCAGCGACCCGAACCTCGAGCCGGAAGACGGCACCGCGGTGTTCGAGGCCGCCTGGCCGGACACCGTCTATTACAACGTCAGCCCCGGACGGCCCGGCCGCACGTCCGCGATGAGCGGCGCCGTCGCGTTCGACGAGAACACCGCGGCCCTGCTTCTCGATCATCTGCCCGAGATCTCCATCATCCGGGTCGGCCGGCCCGAGGCCGGGGCGCTCCGGCCGATCCTGGAGCTGCTGGCACAGGAGACGACCGCTGGCATCCCGGGCACCGGCGCCCTCCGCGGATATCTGACGCAGGCTCTGGTCGTGCAAGCGTTGCGGGCCGTGCTGGCGCAGCCCGGAGAAGGCCCGACGGGATGGCTCCGCGGACTCGGTGACGAGCGGTTGCGGCGTTCGCTGGTTCTGCTGCATCAGCAGTCCGCCCGACAGTGGACGGTGGCTGAGCTGGCCAGTGAGGTGCAGATGTCGCGCAGCGCCTTCGCGCTGCGGTTTCGCACCGTGGTCGGGCTGGCCCCGCTGGAATACCTGCTCAGCTGGCGCGTGCAGATGGCGGGACGACGGCTGCGGTCCACCGATCGGACGGTCGCGGCGGTCGCGGCGGAGTTCGGTTTCGGCTCGGAGCGGGCCTTCGTCCGGTCCTTCAAGAGAGTGACGGGGCTGTCGCCCGCGCGCTACCGGTCCGAGCGTCCCATCAAGGGGATCCGGACGGCCCCGCCGCGACGAGAGATGGCCGACGACGAAGGCGCCGAGGCGATCCTCGTCTGAGCAGGGAGGGGCAGGTCATACCTCCGGGGGTGAAGGTCCTGGCCCGCCCCGCGTCTGTCAGGCGGTGGCGCGGACATGGAAGCGCCGGACGGAGGGGACGGCATGACACGCGGTAACGGTGTGGAGCTGGGACTGAACACCTTCGGGGATCTCACGGTCGACGAGGAGGGGCGGAAACTCTCGTACGCCCAGGTCATCCGTGGCATCGTCGAGCAGGCGGTGCTCGCCGACCAGGTCGGTGTCGACTCGTTCGGGGTCGGCGAGCATCACCGGGACGACTTCGCGGTCTCCGCGCCCGAGATCGTCCTGGCCGCCATTGCCGCCCGCACCGAACGGATCCGGGTCGGCACCGCCGTCACGGTGCTCAGCTCCGACGATCCGGTGCGGGTCTTCGAACGCTTCGCCACGCTCGATGCGATCTCGCGCGGCCGGGCCGAGATCATTCTCGGGCGCGGCTCCTTCACCGAGTCGTTTCCGCTCTTCGGCTACGACCTGAAGGACTACGACCAGCTGTTCTCCGAGAAGGCCGAGCTGATGGCCCGGCTGCTCACCGAAGGTCCGGTGACCTGGTCCGGCTCGGTCCGGCCGCGGCTGGACAACCAACAGGTCTTTCCGAAGACCGAATCGGGCCGGATCCGCACCTGGGTCGGCGTCGGCGGTACCCCGGAGTCGGTGGTGCGGGCCGCTCGCCTCGGCTTCCCGGTAATCCTGGGCGTTCTCGGTGGGCGGCCCGCGCGCTTCGCCCCGTTCGTCGAGTTGTTTCACCGAGCACTCGAGCAGGCCGGCCACGAGCGCCTGCCGGCCGCGGTGAACTCGCCCGGTTTCGTGGCGGAGACCGATGACGAGGCCTTCGAGACGCTCTGGCCGTACGCGCGCGCCACCATGGACCGGATCGGCGCCGAGCGCGGCTGGCCGCCCCTGCGCAGGGAAGACTTCGAGTACCAGGTGCACGAGGGCTCCTGGTACGTGGGTTCGCCCGAGACGGTGGCCCGCAAGATCGCCAGGACGATCGCCGAGGTCGGCGTCCAGCGTTTCGACCTGAAGTTCTCCACCGGCGCGCTGCCCCACCCGGCGCTGCTGCGGACGATCGAGCTGTACGGGACGGAGGTCATTCCCCGCGTACGCAAGTTGGTCGCACCAGATACCCCCTAGGTGACTGGTGCTAAGCAGGGGTTGGATCGCCAGCCACGAGACGTCGGCGAACCTGATCGGCAACGGCCTGCTGGCGCTGCTGCGTCACCCGGACCAGCTCGCGGCGCTCCAGTGGAACGACACCTGGAAATGGGTGGTGGGGACCCCGGACCGAGCGAACGGGGAGTCGGCCTCGCCCTTCACGTCGAAGTGCGGCACCTGGTAGCGGCCGTCGATGACGGGCATCCGAGCGCGTGCGCGACCGACCCACCCTGGGAGCCGGTCGCGCCTGTCACCGCGATGATCTTCTTGCTGGACATCGCTGCGCCACGTCTGCCTCTGCTTGCGCCGGCGCGCATCTGCCGGACCGCCACGGCGCAGACGCCCGGAACCTACGGTCGTTCAGCAGGTCTGTCGTGGAAGACAGGAAATCAGCAGCGGCCTACTCAGTTCGGCAGCTTGAAGGTCCGGTAGGTTCCCACCGTCTCGAAGCCGACTCGCTGATAGACCCGGGCACCCTCCTCGCTGGCCTGCAGGGTCACGATGCGCCGGCCCGCCTCGCGGGCGAGCCGGAGAGACTCCACCGAGAGCGCCGTGGCGATGCCGCGCTTGCGGTACCCCGGGTCGGTGGCGACGAAGTAGAGGGCGGCCACCTCGGCGCCGAGGGAGAGGGTGCAGGTGCCGACTGTCCGGCCGTCGATGACGCCGGCCAGACGCACCACCCCGGGGAAGCCGAAGTTCAGCTCGTGGGCGACCAGAGAGTCCTCGTCCTCGGGGCGGAAACCGAGCGGACCGGAGTACGCCCGCACGTATTGCCGCATCTCGTGCTCATCGACGACCGTGCGGATCTCGAGGTCGTCAGGAAGATCGAAACTCATGGCCTCATCGACGTCGACGGCCATGACCGGCATCTCGCCGGTGAGTTCCGCTCCCCGGGCGATCAGACCGTCCGCTGTTCCGGCGTCGCTGTCGGAGGAGACCCACCAGCTCCACACCGATCCGTCGAGACTGTCGTGGGCCTGCGCGGCGGCCTCGTCCAGGGACCGGCCACGAACGCGGAGCAACCCGTTGAGCAGGGGGTGCTCGATGCCGGTGCGGTACAGGGGCAGATCGGTGTCGGGATCAGCTTTGGCCCAACCAGTCCAGTATCGGCGGTTCGCGGCGAGCTGAGGTTCGAGATCTTTGACGGAGACGACTGACATGCCCCCCTTAACGCACGTCCGCGGCCAGACTTCGATCCGGGTGACGAACGACATGGTGTACGCACGGGCCGGAGTGCGGTTGGTCACCCGGACTGAATTCTCAGCGTTCCGCCGCGTACGCCTCGGGATGTGAAGCCCCCGCTCGGCCCAGGTGAGCGACGGGCACGACCTCGATCACTACGCCGACGACCTGGCCGCCGTGACCGCACATCTCGACCTCAAGGGCGCCATCCACGTCGGACATTCGACCGCTGGTGGCGAGGTCGTGCGTTACCTGGCGCGGCACGGTGAGTCGCGGGTCGCCAAGGCCGCGATCATGTCGGCGATCCCGCCGCTTATGCTGCAGACCGAGAGCAACCCCGGCGGCCAGCCCAAGAGCGTCTTCGACGACTTGCAGGCCCAGCTGGCCGCGAACCGGTCCGCCTTCTATCTGTCCATCGCCTCGGGGCCGTTCTACGGCTACAACCGTCCCGGTGCCGAGCCGTCCGAGGCCAACATCCGCAACTGGTGGCGCCAGGGCATGATGGGCGGCGCCAAGGCCGCCTACGACGGCATCGTCGCGTGGTCCCAGACCGACCAGACCGAGGATCTCAAGAAGATCAGCGTTCCCGTTCTGGTCATGCACGGCGACGACGACCAGGTCGTCCCCTACGCAGACTCGGCTCCGTTGTCGGCCAAGCTGCTCAAGAACGGCACGCTCAAGACCTACGCGGGCTACCCGCACGGCATGCCGACCGTGCACCACGAGGTCATCAACGCCGACCTGCTGGAGTTCTTCCGGTCATGACCGACCCACGGGGCCCGGTCGCACCCCCGGGCTCCGCGGCTCCTCGGTGTGACGCCTGGCACGCCGTTGAAGAAGAGAGCCCCGGGCGCGTTCTCCAGGCAACCGCACGATCACCAGCTGACAGGGGCCGCGTCATGTCGAGTAACGGAAAGCCGACGATCGTTGTCGTTCACGGGGCCTTCGCCGAATCGGGAGGCTGGGACCGAATCGTCGCCCGGCTTCAGGACGAGGGACACCGGGTCATCGCGGCGGCGAACCCGCTGCGCTCGGTAGCGTACGACGCGACGTACATCAGGGCTCTGCTCGACTCGATCGAGGGACCGGTCGTCCTGGTCGGCCACTCGTACGGTGGCATGGTCATCAGCAAGGCAGCGGCCGGCGCCGAGAACGTCAAGAAGCTGGTCTACGTGGCCGGGTTCGCGCCCGAAGCCGGCGACAGCGGGGCAACCCTCGCCGCCAAGTTCCCGGGCAGCACGCTCGGTCAGACGCTGCGCCCGGTGAAGCTGCCGGACGGCGGCGAGGACGTCTACGTCGACCAGGAGCTATACCACGCGCAGTTCGCGGCCGACGTGCCGGGCGAGGTCACCCGAGTGATGGCGGCCAACCAGCGGCCGATCACCTCGGCCGCGCTCGAGGAGGCCGCCGAAGGCTCGCAGGCGTGGCAGTCGATTCCGAGCTGGTTCCTGATCCCCGAGGCCGACAACAACATCCCGGCCGCCGTGCACCGATTCATGGCCGAGCGGGCCAAGGCGGTCACCACCGTCAGCATCCCCAACGCGTCGCACGCCGTCTTCGTCTCGCACCCGACCGAGGTGGGCGACCTCATCCTCGAGGCTGCCGCGGCGGCCTGAGCCGGACGGGAACGGTGCCTCACCCCGATCGGGTGAGGCACCGTTCCCGTTCGCGCGGCTTCGTCCGCGCCGGCTGACCGCTCAGCCGCGCCTGGCCAGGGCGAGCGACCGGGCAGCAATGACCGCCACGAAGGCGGTGAAGACGGTCAACGGACGAGGACATGCGCGTGCCCGACGAGTTGATCACGGCTGCCGTCACGGGCGACGATCCCAACCAGCTGATCAGGATCGGCTCGGCACAATCTCACCGGCCTCACCCACTTGGCGACCGATGCGCTTTACGCCGGTCGCTGGGACGAAGCGGCGCTGCCCGCCGTCGAGGCGATTCGCATCTGCACCGAACGCGGTCTGCTGTCCTTCGACTGGTACTTCCGATACATACACAGCATGGTCGCGGCCGGCCGCGGTCAGGTAGCGGCCGCGCGTCGGCTCACCGCCGACATCAGTCGATGGGCCGTGGCTCATCAAGCCTTGGGCGTCACCGAACATGCCCTGCACGCCAGGGGGTTCTCCGACGTCAGTGCGGGTGACTACGAGAGCGCCCAGCAGAACGCCGCGCGGCTCAGCCCTCCGGGCAACTCGCGGCCCATCGGCCGACCGCGTTGTTCTCGGCGGTCGACCTGGTAGACGCGGCCATGCGCACCAGTGGGCTGCCCCGGATCTCGCCGCGGCTCGCCCTGCTGACCGTGGCCGCGTCCGCACTGACCTCGGACGACGAGTCGGGTCCGGCAGCTTTCGAAACGGCGTTGTCAGTGCCCGGCACCGAACAGTGGCCGTTCGATCGAATAGACTTCTTGGCAGTCAGGTGACGGGTGCCGTGCCGGCCGTCGTCCAAGACCCTGGACCGCATGAGTGCCGAGAGCCACCCTGACGTGCACTGGCCACCCGGCTGGGGACCGGCGGCGAACGACACCTTCGTCAGCCACCACCGCCTGATCGCGGCGGCGGCCGGCACCGTCTTCGCCCGGCTGGTCGCTTTCACCAGTCGTGGCTGTTGGTCGAGCGACCGGGCGGAGACCCCTGACCGTCTTTGAGGAGGCCGCCCGGGGCACGGCCGCAACGCGCGGCGCGACCGATCGCGACGATGTGACGCGCGACTGGCTCGACGCCCTCGCCGGCCTCGCGGGAAAGTGGAACGGCGACCGCACGTCCGGTGTACCCGGACCGGCCTCCACTCGTCCTCCGAATGAATTTCCACCACGTTCCTGCGTTTGGCGCGCGCCGGAGACGAAGGTGCTCCAGTTGAGGAGAAGTTGATGAGGCCACCATTGCCGCCGTTCACCACCGAGTCGGCGCTTGCCAAGGTGCAGGCCGCTGAGGACGCCTGGAACACCCGTGATCCCGAACGGGTGGCGCTCGCCTACACCGAGGACTCGATCTGGCGTAACCGCGACACCTTCGTGACCGGACGTCCCGCCATCATCACGTTCCTGCGAGCCAAGTGGGACCGGGAGTTCGACTAGGCGCTGCGCAAGTCGATGTGGTCCTTCACCGGCGACCGCATCGCCGTCCGCTTCCAGTACGAGTTCCACGACGCCTCCGGTCAGTGGTGGCGCAGCTACGGCAATGAGCTCTGGGAGTTCGACGACATGGGTTTGATGCGGCGTCGGGAGGCGAGCATCAACGATCTGCGAATCGCCGAGGAGGATCGGCGGATCTTCGGCTCGCGTCCCGCCAACGACCGGACGGCGCTGCAGCTCAGGTGAGCCCGCCGGGGGCGGGCCGCCTGGCGGCCGCCCCCGGCGCAGACGTGTCGGTTTCCCCGTCGTTCAGCAATTATGAGAAGCCCGACGGAAAACCGGGCCGGCGTTTTCCGACCAAGGCGGGCAAGGAGTATGTCCGCTATGCAAAAAAAGGTATTGGTGGTGGGCGCGGGAATCGCCGGTCTGGCGGCCGGACGCGCGTTGGCCCGCCGAGGGACAGACGTTGAGATCGTGGAACGACATGGTGCGCCGCAGACCGAGGGCATGGGGCTCTATCTGCCCGCCAATGCGGTCCGGGTCCTGGATGGCCTCGGGCTTTCCGGGCCTCTGTCCGAGTCTGCTCAGGCGATCGCGTGGCAGCAGATCCGTGACCGGTCGGGGCACGTTCTCACCGACTATGCGGTCGACACCGTGTGGGGCGAGGTGGGGGAGTGCCTGGCGATCACCAGGGCCGATCTGCACGAAATCCTGCTGGACGGGGTAGACGTGCGTTTCGGCACAGCGGTGCGGACGGTCGACCCGGACGGGACGGTGTCGTTCGCCGACGGCGCGACGGCTCGGTATGACCTGGTGGTCGCGGCCGACGGCATCAACTCGGTGGTACGGCAGGCGGTCTTTCCGCGGACGCAGCCAACCTTCCTGGGCCAGGTCTGCTGGCGACTCGTCACGGAGGTCACCGGTGTCGCCGCGGAGTCTCCCCATACGTGGACAGCCATGCTGGGCAGCCGTGGCCGGAGCCTGCTGGTGGTGCCGCTGGGAGGAGGACGCGCCTACGTGTACGCCTCGATCGACAGCGATACCCCAGAGGAGCCGTCCGGTTCCTGGCGCGACCTGTTCGCGGATTTCGGCGAGCCGGCGGTGGGGGTGCTGTCCGGGGATACTCCGGCGCACTTCGCCGCGCTGCACGAGATCAGCGGCGATGACTGGGTGCGCGATCGCGTGGTTCTGATCGGCGACGCCGCCCATGCCTGTTCGCCCAGCATGGCGCAGGGTGGTGCGCTGGCCCTGGAGGATGCGGTCGTCCTGGCCGAACTGCTCGGCGGCGTCGACGACGCCGGACGGATCCCCGGACTGCTCGAGCGTTATCGCGAACGTCGTTCGCCTCGGGTCCGCTTCGTGATGGCGCAGAACCATCGCCGGGACCGGGCCCGGAACCTTCCCGCGCTGGCCCGCAAACTGCTGTTCCGGCATGCCGGCCTGCGAATGGTCCAGGCCAATCACGCGAAGCTGAGGGGGTTGCCCTGACTGGCGGGGGTTGGGATTGAACTCTGCGCCCGCGTGTGCGTTCACTCACAGAGGGGCTCTCGGCAGCCTCCACCGAGATGTCGCTTGAGCTGGGGTTTCATGGTTCCGGTCGGCTTTTGTTACCGCGACCGTCGGTGCCTTCACTTTTCGTTCACGATCACGTGGGTGGCGGCTTCCTAGCGTCTGCTTCGACCAGGAAGATCCGCCCTGGTCGCGAGCGTGAGGAAGTGCCGATGTCACCACAGACCGTCGAAGACGTGGCCGCTGAGAGGCTCAAGGAGCTGCTGGCGGCCCACCGTGGGCCGCTAACCCGTTTCGTTCAGGGTTTGATCTCGGGCCAGCACCACAACGCCGAGGACATCGTGCAGGAAACCCTTATTCGCGCCTGGCGCCACATCGACCGGGTGCCCGAGGGGGACGACGACAGCCGCCGCTGGCTCTTCACGGTCGCTCACCACCTGGTGATCGACCAGGTCCGTCGCCGGAAGGCCAGGCCGGTCGAGGTGTTCACCGCCCTGGCCGTCGACCGTGCGACCGTCGGCGATCAGACCGCGTCGGCGGCCGTCGCCAACGACTCGTTCCTCTCGGCACTGCGCACGATGGGACCCGCGCACCGCCGGGTCCTGCACGACATCTATGTCCGGAATCTCAGCACGCAGGAGGTCGCCGACCAGATGCAGGTACCGGTCGGAACCATTCGCTCCCGCTTGCACTATGCGACCCGGTCGCTGCGGTTGGCGGTCATCGGTTAGGACACAGACGAGTTTGGGGTTTCTCTTCGGTGACTACACGTTCCGGGGTCGGAGGAATTACCGCACCAGCCTCCGGAAGCATGGTGACGCGGGCGTCGCCTCGCATTGTTCAGGATTGAACGTGCGGGGACCGCCGAGCCCGGGTCGTGCGGAAAGGACCGGGAGGTGTCGCAGGATCAATACGATCCCCTTGTGCGGGGGATGTCCGGTCCGGTCCGGTGCCGGTCGGACCGGCGGCGGAGCCGCATCCACTGACCCTGCCGTTTCTCGAAGCGGCCGCGCAGGCAGGCCAGCCCGCGGCTCACGACCTCAGCAGTGGACTCGAAACCGGGTTCGGCCTGGTTGGCCTGACCGTCTCCGGCGGGGTGCGGACCGACGCGGCGGACGCCTACCTGCCGGCGCCGGCCGTCCGGCCCAACTCGACCGTCAGCACCGATGCTACGCCGGGACCCGTCGTATGGGCGACGATCAGAACTCGGTCGTGGACCGGGAGTTGAAGGTGCGCGGCGTGACGGGGGGCTGCGTGTCATGGACGCCTCGGTGCTGCCTTCCGTGGTGTCCGCCAACGCCGACGCCACCGTGTACGCGCTCGCCGAGCGTGCGGCCGACCTGGTGTCCGGCAAACAGGTTTCGTCACAGTGATCGGCATCACATTTATTGAGTGAGTAGCCGGTCTCTGCGTGTGAGTATCGAATGTCAACTGGTCAGGAGTAAGCAATGGCTCGCGACGAAGTGCTCGTCAATACCGACTGGGCTGCACGGCACCTGGATACACCGGGAGTGGTCTTCGTCGAGGTCGACGAGGACACCACGGCCTACGACAGTGGCCACATCCGGGGCGCGGTGAAGATGGACTGGAAGAAGGACCTCCAGGACCCGGTCCGGCGCGACATCATCAGCCAGGAAGGCTTCTCGGAGCTGCTGTCCCGCCTGGGCATCGCCAACGACGACACGGTCATCCTCTATGGCGGCAACAACAACTGGTTCGCCGCCTGGGCACTGTGGTGCTTCGAGATCTATGGTCACCGTGATGTCCGGCTGCTCGACGGCGGCCGCAAGAAGTGGGACCTGGAGGGCCGTCAGTGGACCACGGACATACCGCACCGCCCGCGCACCGACTATCGGGCACAGGCCCCCGACCTGTCGATCCGCGCCTTCCGGGATCAGGTCGTGCAGGCTGTCGGCGTGCAGAACCTTGTCGACGTCCGTAGCCCCGCGGAATACTCCGGCCGTTTGCTCGCGCCGGCGCACCTGCAGAACGAGGCCGCGCAGCAGCCGGGCCACGTGCCGACCGCGATCAACGTTCCGTGGAGCACGGGGGCCAACGAGGACGGCACGTTCAAGTCCGACGAAGAGCTGGCGCAGCTTTATCGTGACGCGGGTCTGGACAACGACAAGGACACCATCGTCTACTGCCGCATCGGGGAGCGTTCCTCGTTCTCCTATTTCGTGCTGGCCAAGCTGCTCGGCAGGAAGAACGTCCGCAACTACGACGGGTCCTTCTCCGAATACGGCTCGCTGATCGGCGTGCCGATCGAGAACAGCGACCAGCCTGGCAAGGCGTGACGGTCTGACGACTTGCCGAAGCTCAGGCGCGAGCGGCGCCTGAGCGACACCCCGAACGCGCCAGTCCTCCGGTGCCGCGTATGTCCACGGGCAGCGGCGGAGGGCTGGCGTTTTTCGCCGCGGTGGGCCGGTTCGGGAAGTGGTGTTCGTCGCAGTCGGTGACGCAGACGCCGAGTTGTCCGAGCCGGGAGGCGGCTCGTTGTGCCGGTGAGGGTTCGGTTTCTGACATCCGCTCATGCCTGCGGACTCGCTTGTGACCAGGGGTTTCGGCATCGGTGGGCCCGCACGGCAGGTCCCGCTCCACGTCACCGCGGGCCTCGGGGTCGTCCCCGTCAATGACTTCATTTTCTGGACTGGGGACGACCGAAGAGGAGCCTGGCGAGACGCGCACGGCGGATTACCGTGCCACATGTGATCAGCATCGACCCGAGACCCGTACCCGGGTCCGGGTGGTGGCCGTCAGTGGCGCGTTGGCCGACGGGTTGTTCGTTCGAAGTAGGGCGAACACCGTCTGCTAGTTAGCACGATCGGTCGTACTAATTTCGGAGTTTCGACTCCGCGATGAGGGGACGGACCCGTTCGGCCGCGCCCATCGAAAGGTGGAGCTTTGACCATCGAAACGACTTACCCCAGGACGTCCACAATGGACGATCGTCGGCTCGCGGAGATCTACGCCGAGCACGGCCCGGTGCTTCGCCGATTCCTGCTGGGCCTCACGAACGGCGAGTGGCACTCCGCGGAAGACCTCCTCCAGGAGACGATGGTCCGAGCCTGGCGGAGCGGCGACCGCTTGCCGACCGACGAGAAGGGCTTGCGGACCTGGCTGTTCACCGTGGGCCGCCGGACCGCCATCGACGCGGCACGCCGCCGGAAGGCGCGTCCCACCGAAGTCAGCCTGACCGCCGCGGCCAACATGGCCCGGCCGGACGACACCGCCGGAACCGTGCTGGCCGGTCAGTCGCTGCGACGCGCGCTTCGTGACCTCCGCCCGGCCCAGCGTTTACTGCTCACCCAGCTCTACGCGCAGGGGATGACGGTGGAACAGGCAGCCGAGCGCCTCGACATCCCCGCCGGAACCGTGCGGTCCCGGGTGCATTACGCCCTGCGCGCGGTTCGTGCGGCGCTGGCCGATCTGAACTGACCGATACCTTGGCCCGGACCGACCCGAGGGAATGCACATCGTGGCCCGAACGACCAACGCTTACGTCGTCGGCGGCTCCATCGCCGGTCTGCTCACCATGTCGGTCTTCCGGCCGATCCTCGAACTGTGCATCCGTCGGCGAATCGCCGCGTTACCCGGAGTCCGGTTCGTGACCGGCGCGGTCGTCGAGCATCTGATGGCGACTGGGGACGGGAAGCGGGTGACGGGTCCGCGTTTTCGGGGTCAGACGGGGCGCTCGGAGCCAGGCGATGCCGATCTCGTCGTGGACGCGTCCGGCCGCGGCACCCGGTCGCCGCGTTGGCTGGCCGACTTCGGCTATCCGGTCGTGCCGGTCGAGGAACTGGAGGTCGACGTCACCTACCTCTCGCGCACCTATCGTCGCGACGACCAGGATCTCGGCGGGAGGATCGGCACGATCGAACCGGGCCGGCCCGGACTGCCGCATTACGGCGGAACGGTTCCCGCCGAGGAAGACAACCGATGCACCCTGATGATCGCCGGCGTCGCGGGCGCGACCCTCACCTCCGACGACAGCGGCCTGCTGGCCGTCGCCGATCGGCTCACGTCCGGCGGCCCGTCCCACCTGATTCGTCCGGGAGTGCCGCTGGGGCCCGCGCACCTGAACCGGATCCGGCCGATCGCTGGAACCGTCTCGACCTCGTCCGTGACTTTCCGGAAGGGTTCATCGTGGTGGGTGGCACCCTCTGCTCGCTCAATCCGGTGTACGGCCAAGGCATCCGAGGCGCCGACCGAGACCTCGGCGGGCGGTGTCGATGACGGACTTGTCGCCGTGCAGCTGGTATGCCGTGTTGGCCAGATGGAGCAGCGCACGAACCTCGAACGCGAGCTGTGCGGCAGCGAGGTCGTCGGGCAGGTCACCGGCGGCCTGCGCCTGCGCGACGAGGTTGGTCAGTAGGGTCATCCACTCGCGGTCGAACCTGCGGATGCTGTCGCGGACCCGGCCGGGATGGGTGTCGAGCTCAGCCGAGGCCGAAGCGAAGAAACAGCCGCCCTCGGACCGCTGGGCCAGTTCGAGGAAGTTGTGGCAGACCGCCTGAAGCTGCCCGAGCGCCGTCGGTGCGCGCAGAGCGGGTTGAACCACCAGGACGTCGTGCTCTCCGGCCGCGGCGGCAACAGTCGCGAGTTGAAGCTCCTCCTTGGAGCGGAAGTGGGCGAACAAGCCACTCTTGCTCATGCCCGTGCGCCGGGCCAGGTCGGCGATCGACAGACCGCGGAGGCCTTCGACGGTGGCGAGGCCGGTCGCGGCATGCAGGATCAGACGACGGCTCCGCTCCCCATCGGACCGAAGTCGCCGGGGGGTCTCGATGTTGTGTGACAAGAGCGTCTCCCGCCGTTCGTACCAACGGGTAAGTCTACTGCCGGGCTCGCCTTGGTCGACCAGAGAGCTTCCCCGCGAAACCCGCCCGGTGGACAGTGGCGTATTTCACAAATCCTAGATGAACTAGGGGTTGCGCCCTGCGTCTGCACGCGGGTGCCCAATGGCGCTGAATTCGTCGTGCCGCACATCAGGGGAGCGAGAATGGCCGTCTGGTTCGTCACCGGCGCGTCGTCGGGTATCGGCCGGGCGGTCGTCGAACGCCTGCTGGCCCGGGGAGACCGGGTGGCGGCGACGTCGCGTTGCGCGGAGAAGCTGACCGAGCTGGTTCGCAAGCACCCGGCGACGCTGTGGACCGCGGCCCTGGACGTGACCGACGCCGTGGCGGTGCGCGATGTGGTGAACCGGGCCTTCGCCGAACTCGGTCGCATCGACGTCCTCTTCTCGAACGCCGGCCGCAAGGCCTTCGGCGCCGCCGAGGAGTTCTCCGACGAGATGATCGCCGACCAGATCGCCCTGCACCTGACCGGGCCGATCCACCTGGTCCGGGCGGCCCTGCCCCACCTGCGAAGGCAGGGTGGGGGCCGCATCATTCAGACGACTGGTCTGGAGGCCGAGGTGGGCCTGCCCGGGGGGTCCGTCCATCATGCCTCGAAGTGGGGCGCCGAGGGTTTCTTCGAGTCCCTCGCGGCCGAGGTGGCGCCGTTCGGCGTCGAGGTGATGATGGTCGTGCCGGGCAATGTCCGTACCGATTACGCAGCCGCCACGTCGATCGCGTTCCCGGCGCCGGAATACGCGGAGACCCCGATCGGCCGCATCCGCCGCTATCTCGACGCGCACGGTGGCCGCCTCGTCGCCTCGGTGCAGAGCGATCCGGCGCAGGTCGCCGCGGCGATCCTCGACGCCGCTTCAGCGGTCCCGGCACCACGACGTGTGGTGCTCGGCAGTGACGCCTATCTTGCGGTGCACGCTGCCCTTGCCGCACGCGTGGCGGAGCTGGAGGCGGGCTGGACGGTCTCGGTGAGCACCGACCTGCCGGTGTGACCCGGCAGGTCGGCACGCACCGATCAGGTCGGGACGTAACCGAGCTCGATGGCCCGGCGCGTCAGATCGGCCTTGTTGCCGACGTGCAGTTTGTGGCGGATCCGCTTCACATAGGTGTTCGCGGTCGTCTCGCTGAGGCCCAGCTCGCGGCTGATCTGCCCGTGCGTCATGCCGTGGGCTAGGAGCTGAAGCACCTGGAGCTCGCGCTGCGTCAGCTCATGGCGTCGGCTCGGGCCGGTGGCCGCGCTCACCGCCGGTTCGCGAAGGTCAGGCGAGATGTACAGCGCGCCGGCGGTGGCGGCGTTGAGCGCGGTCTCCAACTCGTGGATGTCACTGCCCCGCGAGATGAGGGCATGCAGCCCGTGCGGAGCGGCCATTATCAGGTTGGGTGTCTTGTCAGGGCCGCAAAGGGCGACCGCCCGGCTGCCGACGGGGAACAGCGACCAGAAGCTCTGGTCGTTGGCGGGTTTGCCGGAAAGGTCGATGACGACGATCGGGGGCGCCGGATCGTTGGGCAAGCTGGTGATCGATTCGAACTTGCCCGCGACCCGGAAGCCGGCGATCTCGTCGATCGAGTGCGCCAGCCCGGCGAGCATGAGCGGGCTGGCGGCGACGATGGCCACGTCGAGCGTGTCAGTCGCAGCTTCATTGACAACGGCGGTCATGAGGTGGAACTCCGGGGTGTCTTGTGACGCGCTCGTTCGCGTCTCTGTAAGGAGACCTCGGTCGAGCCTCATGGGCCAGGCGAGTTCACGGGCGGGAATCGGTGACACCGTTCCTGCCTGTTTTCGGTGACACCCTTTCGGGAGAACGCCGTCAAGCTGCCTTTTCCGAAGTCACCGCGACTGGCTTCTGTCCTCCTGGCCGGACAGGCAGATCGGCGAGCAGAACCGGTGCAGGCCCGCCTACCCTGAACAGCTCTCGCCCGTAGAGCCTGACCAGTTCGTTGAGGTGGTAGCGGCCGGTGCCCGACCCGAAGGTCATCACCCCGGCGTCGACGAGGTCTTCGAGGCGTTCCTCGGCGCTGAGCACGTCGAGTCCAAGGAGTACCGCGGCCGCCTCGGTGCTCACCTCGGGCGTGCGGATGACACTCAGGCGATGGAGCAACGATTGCTGCTCGCGGGTCAGATGGCGGTATTGACCGGCAAGAACCGACCGAAGCTGCACATCGCCGGCGGACAACCAGGTCAGCCGTTCGCCCGGGGATCTCATCCGGTCTACCAGGCTGGTGACCGTCATTCGCGGCCGGCTGTTGAGCCGGTTACCGACCAGGCGCAGGGCCAGCGGCAGACCGGCGCAGAGTTCGATCAACTCGTCCGCCGCGGCGGGCTCGACCGCGAGTCGCTCGGGCCGGTCGATCATCGATTCCAGGGCTTGTCGGGAGCCAGCCGGGTCGAGTTCTCCCAGCCCGACGCGGTGGCCGGCGTCGAGCCCGGCGAGGGGCCGGCGGCTCGCCACGATGGTCATGCTGTGGGTGCTGTCAACGAGGAGGGGGCGGATCTGGGCCTCGTCGGCGGCATTGTCGAGCCCGACGATCATCGCGGTTGTGTGCATGCGGTAGCGGTAGAGCAGTCCCCGGTCCTTCGGCGAGGCGGGGATCTCCTCCGGCGGAAGACCGATGCGGGTGAGGAGATGGCCGAGTGCGTCATGGGGGGTCATCGGGCGATCGTCGGAACCGCCCAGGTCGAGATGGAACCGCCCATCAGGGAACCGGTCACGATGGGTTCGGCAGATCTCCTTGCCGAAGGTCGTCTTCCCGATGCCGGGCAGTCCCGTGAGGACGACCGGGCCGGTCACCTCGCCCTGGTTGTAGCGTCCGTCGAACCATTGGACGAAGGCAGCCATCTCGTAGTCGCGGCCGACCGTCAAGGAGGTCGCGGTGCCTTCGTTCTCGGGGGCGGCGGACGGCTGCGCCGGTGGCCGGAGCGAGGCCCAGATCGCGTCGTGCTCGTCCGTCGCTGGGTCGAGGGCGGTGACCAGGGCCTCGATCGTGCGTCGGTGGGGCCGGGCGATGCGGTGGCGCTCGAGGTCTCCGATAGTTCGCACGCCTACTCCCGCTCGGACGCTCAACTCTTCGAGGGTGAGTCCTTTCGCCCGTCGGATGCCGCGAATCAGGTCACCGAGCCGGGCCGTTTCGATCGAGTTCACGAAGCTCCCTCTGTCTGCCGTGGGGCTATCAAGGTACCCCGTTCGGTGACGTGCACCATGTCGATAATCAGACTTTTTTGTGACTCAACATGACTTAAATGGTATATCGGGCTTACTGGCTGAAACTGACCTCCCGAAACCCGGCGATCTGTTCCTGCTCGGTCGTCCGGCCGCAGAAGGCCGGTCCATGGGCGAAGGCCTCGGCCATCGCCCGCATCGAGGCGACCCAGTCGCACCCGGCGAGACCGGCGAACCGTCCGTCGGACAGCGCTACCTGGCCGAGCCAGCATCGGTCCGTTACGGCGCGTGACTGGAGGCTTGCCAGGTAGTGCCGCAGGACCGTGTGGGTGCCGGTGAGGAACCGGTGGGTCAGGGTGTCCGGCGAGAAGTCGGTCGCCGCGAGGCGCAGCAGGGCGAGGTCGCCGGGCCGCCACGGGCGAGTGATGACATCGAAGCTCATATCGGTGGCTTGAATTTCCGGTTGGCGAGGGTCGGGGCGCGTTGGCAAACGCGTCCGAGTCGTCGGCATTCAGTGCGATCTGCTGTGAGGTGGAGCATTCCGGCGGGTTCCCGTGTCGCTGGCCACTTGCGGGGATCTGAACGTCTTCTTCGTCCCTGCGTTTTCTGGTGCGTCCCATTCGATTCGAGGAGGAACATCGTGAAGAGGACTCTCGCCGCGGGAGCGGCCATGGTCGGCGCTGTCGTCGCCGGGCTGGCGCTCACCGGGGCGCCCGCGCTGGCCACGCCGTCCGGTCCGGGTGTGTCGGGCACGATCCAGTGGCAGACCACGGTCGGTGACAAGGACTACATCCTGCGTGAAGTCACCATCCCGCCGGGTCAGGCCACCGGGTGGCATACGCACCCGGGCGTTCTGTACGGGGTGGTCAAGAAGGGCACGCTCAGCCACTTCGACCGCGACTGCAAGTCGGATGGCGTGTACCGCACCGGCCAGTCCATCGTCGAGCCCGCCGGCGCCGACAAGGTGCACATTGGCATCAACAAGGGCCGCACCGACATGGTGCTCGAAGTGCTCTACGTCCTGCCGCACGGCGCGCCGTTGTCGGTCGACGCTCCCAACCCTGGGTGCGACTTCCAGTAAACGGGGGGCGGTGCGGTTCGCTGATGATCCGCACCGCCGCGGCCGAAATCCGCTCGTCGAACTGAGTGATCGTCCGCCGGATGCGGTTGGACCACGTGGCGAACACGGCGAGTCAGCCGGGCCGAACGTACGGTGAGATGACGCGTGCCGTGTGTGGTGGATGCGCCGGGTCGTGGGCTGGTAGCTTCCGCCCAATGAGGCGTCCGCTGGAGCATGAGCCGTTCGCGCTGGATCTGCTCAACACGCGGTGGGTCGATCAGGGGCGGGAGTTCGACGCGCTGGACGACCACGCCTGGGCCGCCTCGTGGCTGCTGAGCCACGGGTTCCGCGGGTGGAGCACCGAGGCCGGGGCCGCACTACGCGAGACGCGGGACGCCCTGCGCGCAATCGTGGAAACGCCGGGGGAGGGCGCCGAGGTGGCGCTCAACCTGATTCTGGCCCGCGGGCGTGTGCGCTTCGCGCTCCGGGCGGGAGTGCCGACGAGGATCGTCGAGGTGGCCGATGAGTGGTTGCCGGCCTGGGAGGCTGCCGACAACTATCTCGACCTCGTCGGCCGGGGACCGCGCCGGTTGCGCCGATGTTCCGGGGCGGGCTGCGCACTCTATTTCTATGACATCTCCCGCAACGGGGGTCGGCGATGGTGCTCGATGGAGACGTGTGGCAACCGGAGCAAGGTGTCCCGGCACTATCGGCGGGTGCGGGCCGGCTGATGCCTCGTCCGGGGCGGCCGGCCATTGTCAGGGAGCGTGTAACCTAACTGTTGAAAACGTGTAGCCGGTTAGTGGAGCGGCGACTGGCGGCGCGGCGTGGACGCGACCCACGGAGTCCCTGCACGGGTCTGGCCGCAGGTGACCGCCGTTAGGATGCGCGAAGAGCTGGCAACCCGGTCCGTGTTCGCGTGCACAGCCGGTCCGATCGATCGCTTCGGTGCGATCCGCGAGATGGCCGGAGGTAGACATGAATCCCGAAGTGCGATTCACGGTGCTCGGCCCGGTTCGTGCCTGGCGGCAGGATGTCGAGATCGACCTGCGCCCCCCGCAGCTGCGGAGCATGCTCGGACTGCTTCTCGTCCGCGCTCCGGATCCGGTCGCTCCCGAAGAGTTCAGCGCCCTGCTGTGGGGCGAGGACCCGCCGGCGCGAGCCGGCAACATCGTCCATCGCCACATCGGCGCGCTGCGCAAGTTGCTCGAACCCGAGCTGGCCAACCGGGCCCAGGGTCGTTGGCTGACGCGGGCCGGCAGTGGTTACCGGCTCGAGGTGGCGCCGTCGGAGCTCGACCTTCTGCACTTCCGGGAGCAAGCCGAGGCGGCGACGCTCGCCGCCGAGGGCGGGGACCACCCGACCGCTCTGGCCCAGCGGGCCGCCGCGCTGCGACTCTGGCACGGCCGGTGCGCGGCCGGCATCGACCCGGGTGCGGCCCTGGCCCCCGAGTTCGCCGCGGTCGACCAGGAACGAGTGGCCGTGGCGTGCGCCGCCGTCGACGATGCCCTGCGCGGCGGCGATCCCGGTGACCTCGTCCCTCTCATCCAGGCCGCGGCCGATCAGAACCCGCTCGACGAAGTCGTCCACGCTCGGTTGATCATTCTGCTGTCAGCGAGCGGCCGGCAGGCCGCCGCGGGCGCGGTCTATCACGCCATCCGTCTGCGCTTGACCGAGCAATTGGGGGTCGACCCCGGCCGGGATCTGGTAGCCGCTTACGACCGGGTGCTGCGCCAGGACTCCCTCGTCCAGCCGGCACCCGCGCCCGACCCGCGCCGTTCGGTGCCCTCACAGCTGCCGCCGGGCAGCAATCTCTTCACCGGGCGTGACGCCGAACTCGACCAGCTGTCGGCGCTGGCCGCCGAGGTGGGCCGCGATCGGTCGGCGACAGTGATCGGGGTCGTCGACGGGCTGCCGGGCATGGGCAAGACGAGTCTGGTGGTGCACTGGGCGCACCGGATGTCGCATCTGTTCCCGGACGGCCGGCTCTTCATCAACCTACAAGGCTTCGACCCGAGCGGAAGCGTGGTCGACACCGGCAAGGCGCTGGAACATCTGCTCACCGCGCTCGACGTCCCCTATTCGGAGATGCCCGCCGACATAGCGACGCGAACGAACCTGTACCGATCGAGGATGGCCGAACGCCGGACCCTGCTCGTCCTCGACAATGCCAGGGACGAGGAGCATGTGCGGCCGCTCCTGCCGGCGTCGTCGAACAGCCTGGTGCTGGTGACCAGCCGCAACCGGCTGACCGGGCTGGTCACCCGCGAGGGCGCCACGCCGGTGAGCCTGGGGGCGATGACGCTGGCCGAGTCCCGCGCGGTCGTCCGCAAACGGGTGGGAGACGATCGGCAGTCCGGTGACGAGCAGCATCTCGACGAAATCATCGCGAGTTGCGGTGGGCTTCCGCTCGCGCTCGCCGTCGTCTGCGCCCGCGCTCTGGCCTATGAATGCCCGCTGCGGGAGGTCGCGGACGAGCTGCGGCACGCGGTGACCCTGGACCCGTTCGACGGCGACGAGCCCCGCAGCGACGTCCGCAACGTCTTCTCCTGGTCCTACCACATGCTCAGTGACCAGGCCGCCCAGTTGTTCCGCCTGCTGCCGCTGCACCTGGGCACGGATTTTGGCGTGGCCTCGGCCGCGAGTCTGGCCGGGGTACCCTTCCACACCGCGCGCAAGCTGCTCGGTGAGCTCAATCGCACCCGCCTGCTGACCGAGGTTCGACTGGGCCGGTACGCGATGCACGACCTGATCCGGGTCTACGCCGGCGAATTGGGAGCGGGGGAGGACCTCGACGAGCATCGACGCGCTGCCGTGGCACGCTTGCTCGATCATCTTCGCCAGACGGCATACGCCGCGGGCAGCGCGCTGATGCCCTCGTCGCGGCTGAGTGAGCCACCGAGGTCCCTGGCCGGTGTCACGCCCCAGAGCGTCGCGGATGCGCAGTCGGCGATGTCCTGGTTCACCACCGAGCTGACCACTATCGAGGGGTCCCTGGCGGTGCGCGACGTCCCGGAGTTCCGTCCCTGGCAGCTCGCCGAAGCCCTGATGCCCTACTACCAGCGGCGCGCCATGGTGCCGCGGTGGCTGTCCACGGCCACGCTCGCCTTGCGTGTCGCCGTTGACGCCGGCGATCTGGAGGGACAGGCCGTGATGCACCGGATGATGGCCGGCGCCGAGGTGTTCGGCAGCCACGCCGCTGCGGCGACGCGCTTCGCCGCGGCGACCCGGCACCTGGAGCGTGCCCTCGAACTGTTCGACGCGGCTGGAAGGCCGCTCGACATGGCCTTTGCCTATTGCAACTTCGGCACTGTGCATGACAGTCAGGGCCGGCACCGCGAGGCTCTGACCGACTACGAACGTGCCATGTCCGTCTTCGAGTCTCTCGACCACGAACGGGGCCTCGCGCTTGCCCTGTTCGGCCGGGGATGGCAACTGGTGGAGCTCGGTGATCTGGAAGCCGGCCTGGAGAATCTGGCTCGGGCCGAGGCTCTCGCGATCGCCGGGAACGATGACAGCAACGCGGGCTCCTGCGCCGGCACGATGGCCGAGGTGCTCCGCCGGCTCGGCCGGCTCGACGAGGCGGTCGCCTGCCTCCAGCGGGCCCGCGAGCTTTTCCTCACCAGCGGCAACCACGTCGAGTCGGCCAAACTGGAGAAGCGGCTCGGCGACGTCTTCGCGGCGACCGGACGGCCGGCGGAGGCGTTGTCCGCGTGGCGGATGGCGCGTGACCGCTATGCCGACCTGGGCCAGGAAGAAGCAGTGGCGCAGATCGAGAAGGCGATGGCCGCGCGGTGAGTGCGCGGCGATGAATGAACGAGTCCCACGAACCAAGTAAGGAAGAAACATGCGGGCAGTTGTCTTCACCGAGCCGGGCCCCGCGTCCGTTCTGGAGATCGTCGATCGCGATCTGCCGCCCGCCGGGCCCGGTGAGGTAAGGGTGCGGATCGTTCTCTCCGCGGTCAACCCCACCGACACCGGCACCCGATCCGGCCGTGGGGTGCCCGACGGCATCGCGCCGCCACGCGTGCCGAATCAGGACGGGGCCGGTGTGGTCGACGCGGTCGGTGACGGGGTGACCGGGCTCGAACCGGGCGATCACGTCTGGGTCTGGGACGCGGCGTACGGCCGGGCCGACGGCACCGCCCAGGAATACGTGGTCCTGCCCCGCCGCCAAGTGGTGCAGATGAACAAGGAGGTCCCGTTCGCGGTCGGCGCCGCGGTGGGCATTCCCGCGCTGACCGCGCACCGCTGCCTTACCGTCGCCGCCGACGGCCCCTCGCGGCTGACGCCCGACGCCCTAAAAGGCCGCACTGTTCTGGTCGCCGGGGGCGCGGGTGCGGTCGGCAACGCGGCGATCCAACTCGCGAAGTGGGCCGGCGCGACCGTGCTGACCACCGTCTCGTCCAAGGAGAAGGCCGACCTGGCCACGGCGGCCGGCGCCGACGCGGTGATCAACTATCGCCACGAAGATGTGGTCGCCCGGGTCCGCGAGCTGAGCAAGACCGGGCCGCAGATCATCGTCGAGGTCAACGTCGACAACCTGCGCCAGGACCTCACGCTGGTCGCCCCGGGCGGCAACATCGCCATCTATGTCGGCGGCGAGGTCTCGATCCCGGCTTTCCAGGCGGCGTTCAAGAACGTCAGCCTCGACTTCGTGCTGACCTACACGACGGCCGACGAGGAGAAAGACGGTGCGGTCGCCGCCGTAGCCGAGGCGGTCGACTCCGGTGCCTTCCGGGTCGGTGAGGAGGCCGGTCTGCCGATCCTGCGGTTCCCTCTGGAGCGGGTCGCCGCCGCGCACGAGGCCGTCGAGCGGAACGTGGTCGGCAAGGTCGTCGTCGAGGTCCAACAGCCGTAGTCGTCCCGGTGCGCCCCCGGCGCGATGCCGCACGTGGATGTCACCAAGTACGGCAACATTCCCGACGGCGGCGGCTGGCGTTTCGTCGGCCGCCAGCAAGGCGAGCGCAACCGCCGGGCCACCGCGCGGGCACCGGGTCACCCAACAGCGTCTACGAACCTCAGATAGGTACCGCGTTCGTGCACACCGTCGTCGATGATCACTCCCGGGTCGCCTATGCCGAGCTGGGGACCAGGCCGAAGAAAACCCGCCTTTACCGGCCACAGACCAACGGCAAGGTCGAACGGTTCCACCGGACCTTGACCGACGGCTGGGCCATCGCCCGGCTCTACACCTGCGAACAAGCCCGTAGCAAGGCCCGACCGGCCTTCCTACATCGCTACAATCACCACCGACCCCAGACCGCCACCGGTGGCCTACCGCCCATCACCAGGTTGACCAACGTCCCTGGACGGCACACCTGAGAGAACTCGAATCGGAGGTGTGTCGGATGGATCCCGGGGTGCGGTTCTCCGTGCTCGGACCGGTGCGAGTCTGGCGCGCGGGCATCGAACTGGACCCGCGGCCGCCACAGCTGCGGCACGTCCTGGGGCTCCTGCTGGTCCGGGCGGGCAGCCCGGTCGCGCCGGAGGAGTTCGCGCGACTGTTGTGGGGTGACGACCAGCCAGCCCGTGCGGCGAACATCGTCCACCGGCACATCGGGTTGCTGCGGCGGCTGCTGGAACCTGGGCTCGGGCCGCGGGAACAAGGCCAATACGTGCAACGGGTGGGAGCTGGATACAGCCTGGACGTCGAAGCGAGCGCCGTGGACCTGATCGCCTTTCGGCGCCTCGCGGAGCGGGGGCATGCGGCGGCCGGAGCCGGCGACCCGGCGACCGCGCTGGCGCACCTGACCGCGGCCCTTCAGCTGTGGCGGGCGAGATGCGCAGCCGACCTGGACACCGGGCCGGAGATGGCACCCGAGTTCGTCGCGGTCGACCACGAGCGGACGGAGGTGGCCGGCGCCGCGGTCGAAGCCGCCCTGAGCTGCGGGCAGCCGGCCGAGCTGCTGCCCCTGATCCGTACCGCAGCCAACCAGGACCCGTTGGACGAGGCGTTGCACGCTCGGTTGATCCTGTTGCTCGTCGCGGCCGGTAGGCAGGCCGCCGCGATGGCGGCGTTCGAGGCGATCCGGGTACGCCTGCACGACGAACTCGGCGTCGAGCCCGGCCCGGAGTTGAGAGCGGCACAGCAGCGGATGCTCGGCGCCGTCGCCGGGCCCACGGTCCCGGCGACGGTTGTTGCCGAGCCAGTGCTGTCACAGTTGCCGCCCGGTAACCGGCATTTCAGCGGTCGCGCCGCAGAGCTGGCCCGATTGTCGTCGCTGGCCGCGAAGCTCGGCGACAACCCGGCGGCGACCGTGATCGGCGTGGTCGACGGACTGCCGGGCATGGGCAAGACCAGTCTCGTCGTGCAGTGGGCACACGAGAGTGCCTCGTCGTTCCCGGATGGCCGCGTCTTCCTCGATCTGCGCGGGTTCGACGACCGCGCCAGCTTGCTGAGCACCGAGCAGGCGCTCGACCACCTCCTGTTGGCCCTCGGTGTGGCGCACACCGAGATCCCACCCCTCGTCGAGGCTCGCAAGGCCATGTTCCGGACCCTGATGGCCGACCGCCGGATGCTGTTGATCCTGGACAACGCCCGCGACGAGGAACATGTCCGGCCGTTGATCCCGACTTCGGCGGGCAGCCTGGTCCTGGTGACCAGCCGCAACCGGATGCTCGGCCTGATCAGCCAGGAAGGCGCTGTGCCGCTGAATCTGGACCGTCCGTCGCCGGCCGAGTATCGAACGGCGTTCCGCAACCGCCTGGGCGCCGATCGGATCGTGGGGCAGGAGGCGGCGCTGGACGAAATCGTCGAGCGGTGCGGCGGTCTCCCGCTGGCGGTCGCTGTCGTGTGCGCCCGAGCCGTCGCCTATCCGGACTGGTCGCTGCGGCAGATCGCGGACGAGTTGCGAGACGCGCGATCGCTGGACTTCTTCGACGGCGAGGATCCCCGAAGTGACGTTCGCACCGTGTTCTCGTGGTCATACCACATGCTCAGCGACCATGCAGCACGTCTGTTCCGGCTGTTGACCGTCGGCCCGGGCCCGGACTTCGGTCTGGCCGTCGCCGCCGCGGTGGCCGGTCTCTCCCGTCCGGCGACGCGGGCGTTGCTGCGCGAGCTGGTCCGGATCCGCCTGCTGACCGAGTACCGGCCCGGCCGATTCCGATTCGACGATCTGATCCGAACGTACGCCGCGGAGCTGAGCGCCGGCCTCGACGGCCGGGACGACCGGGACGGCGCCCTGCGTCGTCTGCTCGACCAGCTGTGGCAGACCGGCTACGCCGCGGGGAGAATGCTGTCACCGGCAGTGTCACTGAGCACGCCGCCACCGCCGCTGCCGGGGGTCGTTCCGGAACAGATCACCGATCCGCGGTCGGCGACCGCCTGGTTCGCCGACGAGCTGGCGCTGTTGGAGGCAGCGTCGACCGTCCGCGATGTGAAGGGCTTCCGGCCGTGGCAGCTCGCTCAGACGATCATGCCGTACTACCAGCGTCGCGCCATGACTCAGCGATGGCGGGGCGCGGCCGGGCAGGCGTTGGACGCATCCATGGCGGCCGGTGACCTCGAGGGCGTGGCTGTCATGCACCGCCTGCGGGCCTGTGCCGAAATCTTCGGCCTCCCGGTGGACGGCCCGAACTTCGAGGTTGCGTGGGAGCATCTGAACGAGGCGCTGCGGTTGTTCGACGCGGCCGGTTCTCCGTCCGGCAAGGGCCTGGTTCACACCAACATCGGTCGGCTTCAGCACCTCCAGGGCCGCTATGGCGAGGCTCTGCGCTCGTACGAGCGTGCCCTGACATTGTTCGAGTCGGCCGGTCACGACCGCGGGGCCGCCCTGGCTCTGATCGGGATCGGCGCAGAGCACGGCCGAGCGGGAGACATCGAGAGTGGCTTCCGAGATCTCCGTCGGGGTGAGGCCATCGCCCTGGGCATCGGCGACGTCGGCCTCGCGGGCTGCTTCAGCGCGGCAATGGCCGGCATCGAGGCCGGCCGGGGCCGGTTCGGTGCTGCGATCACGTTCTTCCAGCAGGCCCGGGACAGGTTCGGCCGCGGTGGCAATGTCACCTTGATCGCGCTCAACGAGGAGAGCTTCGGCGACGTCCTGGCCGCAGCCGGACGACATGCGGAGGCCGCGAGCGCGTGGCGGACGGCTCGGCAGAGTTACGCGGACCTCGGCCAGGAGGGACACGCCGATCGTGTCCGCACCAGGGGAGTCGGCGGTACCACGGATTGCCTGGTCGACACCTGAGGCCTAACGGACCGCAGCCCTGAGGTCGCAGCGCGGTCCGGTGTCGCCGAGCTGCCGCTGGGCGCTTCGGTCGAGGTTATCGCCGAGGTAGAGGTGGACCGACCCTCGGTCGGGGCCGGTAGGCGGCATGAGACCCTGGGGCTTTGACCACAGGGGGTTAAATTGCGTCGCAGCATGCGCACTCCGGATCTCGGCATGCTGTCCACCCGGTTGCTGTTCGGACTGCAGTCCGAGCTTTTCCGGCGCAGCGCCGAGGAGGGCTTCGACGACATCAGGCCCCGGCACGGTGCGGTGACAGCTTATCTGGACGAGGACGGTCTGCGGCTGACCGATCTGACCCGGCTGTCCGGGCGGAACAAACAGACGATCGGCGCCATCCTCGATGAGCTGGAGAAGCTGGGCTACGTCAAACGGGTGGCCGACCCGGAGGACCGCCGTGCCAAGCTGATCGTGCCGACCGAACGTGGCCTGCGGTTGACGGCCCTGGCCGACGCCATCGTCGCGGACATCGAGCGAGAGTACGCGGCCAAGGTCGGAGCGGACGCCTACGAACGCTTCCTCCAGACCCTCGCCCTGATCACCGAGGACGTTCCTGAACGACTGGAGTGAGCGATCCGAAGGGCCCGGCTTCAGCCGAGTACGCGTTCGAAGGCGAGGGCAAGCCCGAGGAGCCCGCTGTCCGAGCCGGAGATACCGATCAGTTGAACTCCGACCGGGAGGCCGGCTGGGTCTGCGCCCGCGGGCAGTGACACGGCCGGCAGGCCGGCCACCGAGACGCCGAACACGTAGCGCATGAAGACCCTGGCCGTATCGATCGTGGAGCTTCCGGGGATCGGGACAGCGGTCGTCGGCGTGGTCGGCACCGACCTGCACATCCTCGGCGGCGACGTGCCGGAGGTCGCCGTCGGTCGAGTGCTCGGCCACGAGGCGGTCGGCACGGTTGTCGAGATCGGCAGTGGTATCGGCGGACTGGCCAAGGGCGACCGAGTGCTCGCGTCCTGCATTTCCGCGTGCGGGATCTGGCGGTACTGTCGGCAGGGCACCTACGGGCAGTGCCTGGGTGGCGGCGGCTGGATCCTTGGTCATCTGGTGGACGGGGTGCAAGCCGAGTATGCCCGGATCCCGTTCGCGGACCTGTCCACGTACAAGCTGCCGGAGCGGGTGACCGACGAAACGGCGGTGCTGCTCGCCGACATCCTGCCCACGTCGTACGAGGTCGGCGTGCTCAATGGCGACGTTCGTCCCGGCGACACCGTCGTGGTGGTGGGCGCGGGCCCGATCGGGCTCGCCGCTGTGCTGACGGCGAGGCTCTACTCGCCGGCGCGCATCGTGATGGTCGACAAGGCCGAGAGCCGTTTGCAGGCGGCCAGAACAATCGGCGCGGACGACACCATCCTGGTCGGCACCGACGACCCGCTCGGCACGGTCCAGGCTATGACCGGCGGCCTCGGCGCGGACGTCGTCATCGAGGCGGTCGGCACCCCGCAAACCTTCGAGCTCTGCACCACGCTCGTCCGGCCCGGCGGCCACATCGCCAACGTCGGCGTGCACGGCAAGCCAGCGACTCTGCACCTGGAAGACCTGTGGAGCCGCGACGTCACGATCACCACGGGCCTGGTGGACACGTACTCCACGCCGCAGCTGCTCGACATGCTCGTCGCCGGCCAACTCGATGTCGGCCACCTGGTCACCCACCGGTTCGAGCTGGGCGATTTCGCCGAGGCGTACGACGTCTTCGCCGACCCGGCGCGCACCGGCGCGCTCAAGGTGGTGCTGTCGCGATGAGGATGTCGCTGCCAGCCGGCGCTGACGGACGACTTCCTTGCCTGCACACCGCCAGCCAGCCAGATCCCGGTGTCAGTGGTGATCACCACCGGCTGCACCGGTTGGCCCGTCGGGAGGGGCCGATCGGCCCTGACCTGGGCGTCCCGGCACTCCTAGCGTCGGTGGTGAGGAGAGAAGGAGGGCTGTGATGAGGGCCTGGAAAGTGGACGATGTGATGACCGAGGCGGTCGTGTCCGTGCAACAGACCGCCTCCTATCGAACCGTGGTCGATCTGCTGGTCGGCTGCCGGTTCAGCGCGGTGCCCGTCGTGGACGACTTCCAGCGGGTCACCGGGGTCGTGTCCGAGGCGGACCTGCTGCGAAAGATCGAGTACGCGGGCGTGGAGACCCCCCGGCTGTTCGACGGCCGACGCCGGCGCGGTGCGCGAGCGAAGGCACGGGCCGGGACCGCCGCCGAGCTGATGAGCAGCCCGCCGGTCGTTGCCCTCGTCGGCACACCGCTCGCCGCCGCAGCGCGGCTGATGGACGCCGAGCAGGTCAAGCGCCTCCCGGTCGTCAACGACCTGGGCCGGCTTGTCGGCATCGTCTCCCGCGGTGACCTACTCAAGGTGTATCTGCGGCCGGACGACGAGATCCAACAGGACGTGCACACCGGTGTCCTCACCCCGTTGCTGGCCGAAGCGGCCAACAAGGTAACGGTTGCGGTGGCCCAGGGTGCCGTGACGCTGACCGGACGTGTCGAGCGTTGGACGACGGCCGACACGGTTGTCCGGCTGACGCACCAGGTCGCTGGAGTCGTCGAGGTGTTCGACGAAGTCGAATTCGACGTCGACGACCGCTACACAGTTGCCCCCGGACTCGTCTATGGCGTGGCCTGAGGCAACGAGGCAAGACCTTGCACGACGTGCTCGCTGACCTGCCCGCGGACTGGCCGCACGACGGCCCGACGCGAGCCGGCCGGTGATTGGAACGCCATGACAGGAGCTTCCCAACGCTTGGCGGCCGAAGGCTCCGTCACCGTCGACGTGGTGTTCTCCTTCCACGGCCCCCGCGGCGCCGCAGACCTCAAGGCGTGGTGCCAGAGCCAGCTCGACCGCCACGAGACGTACGTGGTGGAGCAGCGTCGAGCCGGTCGTGCAGGTCTACCCCCGCTCGAAGTCATGCCAGAAGTCTGCGACTGGTCGGTGGTCGACCGGGCACGGCAAGACCGAGCGGACAACCACTGTGGTTCCGCTGATCGCCCGCCAGGCAACTGTCCGCGACCGACGCGCCCGGCCAACTCCTGCTGATCAGCTGCGGGGCCGCGTTGCACCATGCCCAGGTCGCACTCGCCGCCGAGGGCTGGACCGTCGAGACCGAGCGTCTACCCGACCGCGCGCGGCCTGACCTCCTCGCCCGGCTACGGCCGACCGAAAGGACGCTGGTCACGGCCGAGGCGATTCGCCTGGTGCAGACAATGCGGATCCGGCGCACCGACCGCCGCCCGGTCAGCGACGAACCTCTACCGGCAGACGTCCTGGGAGCCATCGAGAAGGCCGTAGGCGCCGAGGTGCGGATCCAGCTTCTGTCGTCCGACCAAGTCCTCGAACTGGCTGCTGCGGCGTCTAGAGCAGCCGCAGTGGAGGCTGCCGAACCACGGATCCGGGAAGAACTCGCGTACTGGACCGGACGGGCCCGACCCGTGGGTACTGGCCTACCGGCTGAGGTACTTCCCGAGCGCCAGCAGCAGACAACCGTCCCAGGGCGGGACTTTGGCCGATCAGGAAGGCTGCCGATAGGACCCGGACATGACAAAGCGGCTGTCTACGCTGTGCTCTACGGTGACGAGGACGACCCGCGAGACTGGCTACGCGCAGGCGAGGCTCTCTCGGCCGGCTGGCTACGGGCCACCGAGCTCGGCGTGTCCGTTGTCCCTCTCAGCGGTGTCATCGAGGTGGCGAGCACGCGACAGACCCTGCGTACTCTACTGGCCAATCTCGGTCATCCCTACCTGGTGCTCCGACTCGGGATCGCCGACCCGGAACACGCCGCTCCGCCACACACCCCACGACTGCCGGCCGCGCAGGTTGTTGACGGACCTGGCGTCTGATCCTCCCCAGGGTGCCGGCAGGACGATGCCGACCATCTCAAGGCTGGTGCCCGTTGACTACTGATCCCCGCATCGAGCACTGACGGCCATGCACGCGTACACGAACTTCCAGCTGCTGCTGGAGCCACGTGCTGATCATCGCGGTGCCTCCTGCGAGTCGCGGAGTTGGCCATCAGCCAGACCAGGACCTGATGCCAACCCTCTTTCCCACCGTGGCTGCGGTCAGGCGGAATTGGCAGGGCCCGAACGTCCCGAACGGTCGGGCCCGAGTTCCTGTCCGGTCGCGGGTAACGGGACCTTCGACCCTGTCTCGGCCGGTGCCCGACCAGGTAGACAGGGGAGATGATCCGTGTTTTCCTCCTCGACGACCACGAGGTCGTCCGACGTGGCCTGGCCGACCTGCTACACGCCGCTGGTGACATCGAAGTGGTGGGCGAGTCAGGGTTGGCCCGGGAGGCCACGGCGCGCATACCAGCATTGCGGCCGGACGTGGCGATCCTCGATGCACGGCTGCCCGACGGCAGTGGAATCGACGTGTGTCGGGACGTCCGTGCCGTCGACTCGTCGATCCGGGGTTTGATTCTCACCTCCTACGAAGACGACGAGGCGCTGTTCGCGGCGATCATGGCGGGCGCGGACGGGTACGTGCTCAAGCAGATTCGCGGCACCGACCTCGTCGACGCGGTCCGCCGCGTGGCGGCGGGACAGTCGCTGCTCGACCCGGCGGTGACCCAGCGGGTGCTGGAACGCATCCGCAACGGCGTCGAGCAGCCGCGCGAGCTGGAGACGTTGACTGAGCAGGAGCGCCGGATCCTGGAGTACGTCGCGGAAGGGCTGACCAACCGTGAGATCGCCGGGAGGATGTTTCTCGCCGAGAAGACGGTCAAGAACTACGTGTCGAGCCTGCTGGCGAAGCTGGGGCTGGAACGGCGTACCCAGGCCGCGGTACTGGCCACCCGGTTGCTCGGCCAGCGCTCCTGAGCCTCAGTCACCCAGCGGATCGCTCCAGCGCAGACGCATGCCGCACGGTTCGGCTGGCTCCACTGCGCCTTCACCACCCAGCCTCAAGGCGCGCTCCCGCAGATTCACCAGGCCACCAATGGCCGCGTCGGGGTCCGTGCCAAATCCCGATGTCGTCAACGGTGCGTTACCTGGCAGCGGTGTCCACGGCGTCGCGGATCTCGGTCCACAGGGCCGCAGCCATCGGGGTCCGGAGTGCGAAGATGGCACGCCGGATGTCCCTGATCGTGGAATTGAGTTCGTCGACTGCGGCGTTGATCCGCCGGCCGACCTCCGGGTCGGGCGATCAGCGGCGGGCTGCTCCGCACCTGCAGCCCGGTGGCGAACAGCCTTTGCACCACCACGAGGGCCACGATCTTCTCGGCGATCGCGACACCAGCTTGCGCCGATAAGAGTGAAGCGATGCAGGGACTGCTGATGCTCTGGGCACGACCATGCCCGACCGGTGCACCGGCCGGGCATTTGCGATCGCTTCGGTCAGATCAGCCAGCGGTTCTTCTGCACGAAGGGCAGCTTGGCCCACTGCCGGCCCAGGCCCCAGGTGTGCCCGGCGTAGGTCAGGGCGAGCACGATGGCGCCGATCGCGTAGACGAAGTGGTAGTCGGTGACCGGGTTCGTGGAGCCGCTCGGCTTGCCCGCGCTGGTGTGCTGGGCGAGCGGCCATTCGGCTGCCCACATCATGGCCATCATGACGCCGGCTGCCGCCGCGGCCAGGCGCATACCGATGCCGAGGATGAGCGCGAGGCCGATACCGAGCAGGCCGAGCATGAACGCCCAGTTGGCCCAGGCGTCGCCGGCGATGCTGTGGAAGAAGCCCTGCAACGGTCCCACCTCGACATTGGCCAGGAAACCCTTGGTCGGTGACCCGCCGTTGATCCACGACTTCGCCGCAGGCGTCGCGTAGCCGAAGCCGAAGGTCTTGTCCAAGAACGCCCACAGAAAGACGAACCCGGTGGAGATTCGCAGCACGGCGAGGGCCTGGGCGGCGGTCTTGGTGAGCATGGCTCCGGGCGCCTCGACGTGTTCGAGGTGCGCCGCGCGGCTCCGGTCGATGGTGGTCATCGTTCCTCCTCAATCGTTTCTTCCGCCCCTGACTCTGCTCCGGTTGACGCTTCGCCGCCCGGGTCGAACCACCCGACTCGTACGGGACCAAAGTCCTGTATTCGTAGGCCACTGCCCGCATGAAGGCTCCCGGTCCTGTCGGGCTGGAATGGACGCCCGCCGAGCCTCGGACGCGGGCCGCCCGAAGCGGCCGGAAGGATCACGTGATGACGTCCCGCACAATGCGCGCCGTGGGTGCGACGAGCTGATCGAGGGCGGCGATCGCGGGCATCGGCTCGGATCTTCCGCAGCACACCGACCAGCGTGTTGATCGTGACGAGGACGATGACGGCCGTGTCGGGCAGGTCGCCCAGGATGGGGTGACCGTTCTCAGCCGCCGGTCGGGACCCGCCAGGTCAATGTTGTCCCGGTACCTTCGCGTGCGGCGCCGATTTCGAAGCTGCCGCCCAGATCTTGTGCGCGTTCACCCATGTTGACGACACCGCCACGGGCGAGGGCCGGGTCGAAGCCTTTGCCGTCGTCCTCGACGCACATGACGACTTCGCCGTCGGCGGCCCGCAGCGAAACCCGGGCATTTGTGGCTTCGGCGTGCCGGGCGATGTTCGACAGGGCCTCGCGGAGTACGGCGATCAGTTCGGGCTTGATGTCGTCGGGAATGGCGCTGTCCACCGGTCCGGAGGTGTCCAGGACCGGTCGGAAACCAAGCGTCTCGGCTGCTGTGGCCACCGCCTCGTTCAATTCGGCGCGCAGGGACGGGCCGGTCGGGGTCCGTAGTTCGAAGATCGAGCGGCGGATGTCACGGATGGTGGCGTCGAGGTCGTCGACGGCGGCGTTGATGCGCTTGGCTACCTCCGGTCTTCCGGCCTGGTGCACAGCGCCCTGCAGCTGCATGCCGGTGGCGAACAGCCGCTGAATGACCACGTCATGCAGGTCTCGGGCGATGCGCTCCCGGTCCTCGAGTAACACGAGCTGCTGACGTTCCTCCTGAGCCCGGACCCGTTCGAGGGCCAGGGCCGCCTGCCCGGCAAAGGTCGACAGCTGTGCGGCGTCTTCGTCGCCGGATGATTGCCCGGGTGGCTGAGCCACGATGAGCACGCCGTGCAGGGTGTCCGGGCCGGCGAGCGGGACAGCCATTGCCGGACCGTCCGGCACCGGCCACGGCCACTCGATGGCCGCACGAAGGTTTTCGACGGCGCGGACCTTCTCCTTCCCGAACGCCGCTGCGGCAGCCGGCTCCACGGGAACGAGCTTGCCGGCGAGTTCGCCGTACGAAGGATCGGCGCCGTCGGCCACCTCGATCGAGTATCTGGCGTTGATCTCGTCGTACAGCATGACCAGGACGAGTTCGCTGCCGGACACCTCACGGGCACGCCGGGCGATCAGCCGCAGCGCCTCGGTGCGCTGGACGGTGCCGAGGAGCACGCTGGTGATCTCAGCCGTGGCGGCCAGCCAGCGTTCGCGGCGCTGAGCCAGTTCGTAGAGCCGGGCGTTGTCGATGGCGACTCCGGCTGCCGCGGCCAGTGCGACGACGATCTCCTCGTCGTCCTGGCCGAACTCGTCGGCGCCCTGTTTCTCGGCGAGGTAGAGGTTGCCGAAGATCTGGTCGCGGGTACGAACCGGCACGCCGAGGAAGCTGTGCATCGGTGGGTGGTGCGGTGGGAAGCCGTACGAGTCGGGGTGTTTGATGATGTCGGGCAGCCGCACCGGGCGCGGGTCGGTGATGAGCAGGCCGAGGATCCCGCGGCCGTGTGGCAGGTCGCCGATATTGGCGTGCGCGGCGGGGTCGATGCCGTGGGTGATGAAATCGCTCAGGTCGGTGCGATCGGCGCCGAGTACGCCGAGCGCGCCGTAACGGGCGCCGGCGAGCGCGCACGCTGCCCCCACGATGCGTTGCAGGGTGCTGCGCAGGTCCAGATCCGTGCCGATGCCCACGACCGCGTCGAGCAGCGATCGGAGACGCTCCCGGCTCGCCATCACCTCGCCGACCCGGTCGAGCATCTCCTGCAGGAGTTCGTCGAGCCGGACACGGGAGAGCGGACTGAGCCCGAGCGACGGCCGTTCGATCCGGTCGTCCGCCGATGGATGGTCCACCATGACGCTGAGACTAGCGCGGACCACGGGAATACGGCTTGACGGCCGGCCTGCCTTTGCGAGGGGCCGCCGGTGGCGGACCCGCAGAGATCGAGAGCCGTCCGCCGCTCCGTTCAGTCAGGCATCGGACACGGTCGCCACGTCGTCGCGGGCGCATGTCCGCAGCGTGCTCCATGCCATCGACACATAGGCCATGCTTAGGTCCAACGGTCCTGGGAACGGTGTCGTTCGGGCGCCTCCGCCGGTCTATCAGCTCTCACTGACGACGACGTCGGCGACGTCCCGCCGCGGGGTGGGTCGTCCTGGCGTGCCGTAGCCGATGCGCAGGGCTAGCTGCGGGTATCCGGTCCGGCCGAGGGAGCGCCGCAGCTGGTCGCGGGCGGCCGGTACCTCGATCGGTTGCGAGACCATCGAGGTGGCCAGGCCGGCGTCGGTTGCGGTCAGCAGGACCTTCTGCAGGGCCTGGCCGGCGTTGATCTGGTCCACCGGCCAGTCGCCGGTCACGCCGAGGACGCCGACCAGCGGTTCGGGTTCGTGCTCACGGGCGGGTGCGCGGCGCCGGTTGCCGAAAGCCCGTTGTGGCAGCAGGTCCCGCGGTTCGGGCAGGGGTGCGCCGGCGCCCACCGGAACGCCGTCGGGCGCGTCGTCGGCGTGGATCCAGCTGATCAGCTCGGCTTGGTAGCGGGCGTCGCGGCGCAGCACCCGGTCGGCGCTGCCGGCGATCTCCGCGAAGCCGGCCAGGGCGGTCATGCCGACCAGCAGGTCGAGCCACGCGGATTCGCTGCGGGCGGCGTCGATGAGGCGGATGCGAACGTCGGCCGGCACCGGTTCGGGCCAGAACGGCGCCCGGTTGCTGTGCCGGCGGCCGATGGCGGCGTACAGGTCCTGCTCGGCGTAGGTCGGTGGCCTTTCCGGACCGGGGATGAGCCGGGCGATCACGGCGGATTCGGTGGAGCGGGGGCGTGGGTGCACCTCGGCCGGCCGGCTGCGCATGGCGAGGGCGAGGCGGGCGTTGTAGGTGGCGGCGCCGCATGCCAGGCGGATCGCCCAGCCGGACCGGTCTGCGACGGCGAGCTGCCGGGCCGGGTCGGCGACGACCTCGATGGCGCCGTCACGCAGTCGGAACAGCCACGGCTGGCTGTTGTGCATCGACGGCGCGCGGATGCCGGCCTCCGCCGCCGCTTGCAGGTCCGCGTCGCGGTAACCGTTCACAGCGGGTCTCCTTCGCACTGGTCGAGGAAAACGACGACAACCGGGCACGCTGCTTCGGTTGCCACGGTCAGGGGTACGTCGTGGCCTACTTCACGTTGGTGATGACGTCGCGGGGATCGCGGCGGGGTGCGGCGGGCACGGGTTCGCGGTCGGGCCGGTAGCCGAGTCGGACCGCCAGATACGGCTCTCCGATGTGGGAGACCAGGCGGCGCAGCAGGTGGCGGGGCCAGTCAGGCTCGACGGCGTCGCTCAGCGGAGCGGTGGCCAGGCCGTCGGCGGTGGCCAGCAGCAGCAGCGCGGACAGCGCCTCACCGCCGCGAAGCAGGTTGATGCGCTCGTCGCCGTTGCCGAACAGGACAACGTAGGCCGCACCCTGGTCGTGGACAGCGCCGGCGGCGAGCTTCGCCGCGGCGTCGGGGAAGAAGTCGCGGACGGGTACGCGCCGCAGTTCCGGCTTGACCGCGGTGGTCGGCGGCACGCCGTCCCCGGCGTGTCCCGGCCGGTTCGTCCAGCGGTGCAGGTCGGCGCGGTAGGCAGGGTCGGCCAGCTCGACGGCGGCGGCGATCTCGGCCGAGACGGCGAGCATGGCCACCTGGTCGGGCCGTACCGCGTGTAGGTAGGCGCCTTCCGCCTCGACGAAGCGGCGCAGTTTGGTCAACTCGATGTCGGCCACCGGTCGGTCGTCGAAGGCTCGCCGGTCGGTGCGGCGGTGGGGGATGGCTGCGGCCATGCGTACCGCCTCGGGATCGGGTGGCACCGGCCGGCCGAGGTCGATCCGGGCCAGCAGATCGGTCCGTGCCGGGTCGGGCAGGCGTTCGACAGTCACGGACCAGCCGGCCGCGGCCAGGTAGGTGCGGGCATGGTGTAGGGCGGCGCCGCAGCTGAGCAGCAACAGTCGGCCGTCGGGGTCGATGCTGTCGACGCGGCGGTCCTCCTCGGCGAACAACTCCATCGCCTCGCCGCTGATCCGCCAGGTCCAGGGCTGGGTGTTGAAAACTGACGGGGCGTGCTGTGCGGCGCGTGCGGCCTGATCGAGCGGTGTCATGGGAAAACCTCCGTATCCGTCTCCACCACCTTGCTGTTTGCCCGCCCCGGCCGTTCAGGGCCGAAGGTCCCGTTCCACCGGCCGGCCGGTACCCGCCGGGCTCGACCACGCCAGTGGGCGGTCAGTACACCGTCAGCCCGTGATCGTGGAACTGGCGACGGACCCGACGCAGCAGCGCCTCGTCCGGCGTTGGCGTGTCCGCCAGCGGAAACGGCAGGCCGAGGGCGGCGTACTTCTGCGCGCCGAGTCGGTGGAACGGCAGCACCTCGACGCGTTCGACGGTGGGCACGTCTGCGGCGATGGACGCGACGGCGTCGACGTTGTACGGGTCGTCGGTGAGGCCGGGCACGAGGACGAAACGGACCCAGATCGGCATGCCACGGTCGGCCAGGCGGTGCGCGAACCGCACGGTCGGCGTCAGCTGCCCGGTGCGGGTCACGGTCCGGTACGTGGCCGGGTCGCCGGACTTGATGTCGAGCAGTACCAGGTCGGTGGCGTCGAGCAGGGCGTCGTCGGCGCGGTCGCCGAGCAGGCCGCTGGTGTCCAGGGCGGTGTGCAGCCGCATCTCCTTGCAGCGGCGCAGCACCTCGCGGGTGAAGGCGGGCTGTTGCAGTGGTTCGCCGCCGCTGAGGGTGACGCCGCCGTGGGCGACCTTCAGGAAGCGTTCGTAGCGGCGGATCTCGGTGAGCAGGTCCTCGACGGAGGTGGGTCGGCCGAAACGGCGGTACTGGGTGTCGGGGCTGTGGCAGTAGAGGCAGCGCAGCGGGCAACCGGCCAGGAACGCGACGAACCGGGTGCCCGGCCCGTCTACTCCGGTGGAGATGTCAAAGGAGTGGAGCGAGCCGGTCACCGGCGCTGTGACGACGGTCATCACAGCGATCCGTGGAAGGTCCGGGAGATGACATCGCGCTGCTGCTCCGGCGTGAGCTTGACGAAGTTCACCGCGTACCCGGAGACGCGGATGGTCAGCCGCGGGTACTGCTCCGGGTGGGCCATGGCGTCCTCGAGCGTCGCCCGGTTCAGCACGTTGACGTTCATGTGGAAACCGCCGCCGTCGGTGTAGCCGTCGAGCACTCCGGCGAGGTTGGTGATCCGTTCGTCGCGGGCGTGGCCGAGGCCGTCCGGGGTGACGGTGATCGTCAGCGAGATCCCGTCGCGCGCGCAGCGGTACGGCAGCTTGGCGACCGACAGCGCGGCGGCGACCATGCCGTGCGTGTCGCGGCCGTTCATCGGGTTCGCGCCCGGCGCGAACGGCTCACCGGCGCGCCGCCCGTCGGGCGTGTTGCCGGTGTGCGTGCCGTAGACCACGTTCGAGGTGATCGTGAGAACCGAGAGCGACGGCTCGGCACCCCGGTAGGTGGGCTGCCGCCGGATCTTGGCCATGAATCGTTCGACCAGGTCGACGGCGATCGCGTCGGCGCGGTCGTCGTTGTTGCCGAAGGCCGGGAAGTCCCCGTCCACGGCATAGTCGACGGCCAGACCGTTCTCGTCGCGCAGCACCTTGACATGGGCGTGCTTGATGGCGCTCAGGCTGTCCACGGCGACCGACAGGCCGGCGATGCCGGTGGCGAGGAAGCGGTGCACCGGGTAGTCGTGCAGCGCCATCTCGATGCGCTCGTAGGCGTACTTGTCGTGCATGTAGTGGATGACGTTGAGCGCGTCGACGTAGGTCTCGGCCAACCAGTCCAGCGTCCGGTCGTACGCGGCCAGGACCTCGTCGTAGTCGAGCACGTCGTCGGTGATCGGCTCGGCGACGAAGACCTGCTCGCCGGTCATCTCGTCGCGGCCGCCGTTGATCGCGTACAGCAGGGCCTTGGCGAGGTTGGCGCGGGCGCCGAAGAACTGCATGTCCTTGCCCACCCGCATTGCCGACACGCAGCAGGCGATGGCGGTGTCGTCGCTGTACGCGGGTCGGATCAGGTCGTCGTTCTCGTACTGGATGGCGCTCGTGTCGATGGAGACCTGGGCGCAGAACCGCTTGAACCCCTCGGGCAGCGCCGGCGACCACAACACGGTCAGGTTCGGCTCCGGGGCCGGACCCAGGTTGTACAGGGTTTGCAGGTAGCGGAAGCTCGTGCGGGTGACCAGCGGACGGCCGTCGCAGCCGATCCCCCCGAGCGCCTCGGTCACCCAGGTCGGGTCGCCGGAGAACAACTGGTCGTAGTCGGGCGTGCGCAGGAACCGGATGATCCGCAGCTTGATGACGAAGTCGTCGACAAGTTCCTGCGCCTCCCGCTCGGTGAGCCGGCCCTCGGCGATGTCGCGCTGTAGGTACACGTCGACGAACGCGGCGGTGCGGCCCAGCGACATCGCCGCGCCGTTCTGCTCCTTGGTGGCCGCCAGGTAGGCGAAGTACAACCACTGGATCGCCTCGCGGCCGGTGCTCGCCGGGCCGGAGATGTCGCAACCGTACCGGCTGGCCATGAATCGCAGCTCCTCCAGCGCCCTAATCTGCTCGGCGAGCTCCTCACGGTCGCGGATCACGTCCTCCGACGACAGTTGACCGTCGAGCGATGCCTTGACCGCTTGGCGCTCGGCGATCAGGCGGTCCACCCCGTACAGCGCGACGCGCCGGTAGTCGCCGATGATCCGGCCCCGGCCGTACGCGTCCGGCAATCCGGTGATGATGTGCGAGCGGCGGGCGGCCTTCACGTCGGCCGGGTAGGCGTCGAAGACGCCGTCGTTGTGCGTCTTGCGGTATCGGCTGAAGATCGTCCGCACGGCCGGGTCGAGGGTGAAGCCGTACGCCTGGAGACCGGCCTCCACCATCCGCAGCCCGCCGTTGGGCATGATCGCGCGGCGCAGCGGTGCGCTGGTCTGCAGGCCCACGATGAGCTCGTGGCCCTGGTCGAGGTAGCCCGGCTCGTGGGAGGTGATCGTGGACGGGGTGTGCGAGTCCACGTCGTAGATCCCGCGGCGGCTCTCCTCGACGAACATGCGCTGCAACTGCTGCCAGATCCGCTCGGTACGGTGCGTCGGCCCGGTCAGGAACTCCGGCCCGCCGGTGTACGGCTCGAAGTTGTCGTGGATGAACCCGCCGACGTCGATCGTCTCGCGCCAGCCGGTGCCGCGGAACCCGTGCCAGGCTTCGTGCGATGTGGTGGCCATTACCCCTCCTTCGTCTCCTCCCAGCCTTGCCGAGCGACCACTCGCGGTTTAAGGGCCAGAGGTCCCGGACGGGTCGGGACCGTCCGGGACCTCCAGGTGCGGGCGGAACACCTCAGCGCTGCTCGACGAGCCGGTGCGCGCGCAACAGGTGCGCCCACCAGGGCCGGCTCGCCGAGGCGGCGCGCAGCGGTGGCCTGCCGGTGCGCTTGAGACTGATCCAGCCGCCGGGACCCATCGTCACCGTGCCGATCGCCGGGCGCCGACGCATGGCCAGGCCCGCCGCCACCGCCGCGGTGGCCACCGCCGCGGTGGCCAGCGCGGCCAACGCGACGGTGGTGGCATCCACGGCCGGCACGAAGCGTCCGTCGATGTAGGCGCCGATCTCCCGATCGCCGTGGCGGACCGGCGTCACCGTCGTTGTCATAGTGACCTCCTACCGGCTGTCCGAGCCGGCCGCTGCGCCCGCGGCGCGACCGGCCTCGAGCCGGGCGATCGGCACCCGGAACGGCGAGCAGGACACGTAGTCCAGGCCGGCGTCGTGGAAGAACCGCACCGAGGCCGGATCGCCGCCGTGCTCGCCGCAGACCCCGACGGTCAGGTCGGGCCGGATGGCGCGGCCGCGTTGGACCGCGGTGCGGACGAGGTCGCCCACGCCGTCGCGGTCGATGCTCTCGAACGGTGAAACCGCGAAGATGCCCAGCTCGAGGTACCGGCCGAAGAACGCGCCTTCCACGTCGTCGCGGGAGAAGCCCCACGTCATCTGGGTCAGGTCGTTGGTGCCGAACGAGAAGAATTCGGCGACGCTGGCGATCTGCCCGGCGGTCAGGGCGGCCCGGGGCACCTCGATCATGGTGCCGATCCGGATCGGCGGCGCACCGGGCACGCTCGCCAGCACCGACTCCGCTTCCGCGCGTACCGTCTCGAACTCTTGAACCGCTCCGACCAGCGGAACCATGATCTCCGGCTGGGGGTCGCCGCCTGCGGCGACCCGAGCGGCCGCGGCCTGCGCGATCGCGCGGACCTGCGTGGCGAACAGCCCCGGGAGCACCAGGCCCAGGCGTACGCCGCGCAGCCCGAGCATCGGGTTCTGCTCGTGCATCCGCCGCACCGCCGTCAGCAGTGTGCCGTCGTGGCCCGGGTCCACGCCGAGCGCCTCCGCGTGGGCCACCCGGGCGGTCAGCTCCTCCAGCGGGGGCAGGAACTCGTGCAGCGGTGGGTCGATGAGCCGCACGGTCACCGGCAGCCCGTCCATCGCGGCGAACAGCTCCTCGAAGTCGGCCCGCTGTAGGGGCAGCAGCGACTGGAGGGCTCCGGCGCGCGCGACGTCGTCCTCGGCCAGGATCAGCCGCTCGACCAGCCGGCGGCGGTCGCCGAGGAACATGTGCTCGGTGCGGCACAAGCCGACCCCGGTGGCGCCGAAGCGGCGGGCTCGGGCGGCGTCGGCGCCGGTGTCGGCGTTGGCGTGCACACCGAGCCGGGCCCGGTGATCGGCGTGGATCATCAGCCGCTGCACCGCGGAGAGCAACGGGTCGCCGTCCGCCGCCAGCTCGCCCTCGAAGTACCGGACCACCGCGGAGGGCCGCACGGCGACCGATCCCGGGTAGACCTTTCCGGTGGTGCCGTCGATCGAGATGATGTCGCCGGCGTGCAGGGTGCGACCCGCCACGGTGACGGCGTCGCCGTCGATGCGTAGTTCCTCGGTGCCGCAGACACATGTCTTGCCCATGCCGCGGGCGACCACCGCGGCGTGCGACGTCTTGCCGCCGCGCGAGGTCAGGATGCCTTGAGCAGCGATCATGCCGGGCAGGTCGTCGGGATTGGTCTCCCGGCGCACCAGGATGACCGGCTCGGTCGCCGCCACCGCGGCGGCGGAGTCGAAGACGATTGCGCCGACGGACGCGCCCGGAGAGGCCGGTACGCCGGTGGTCAGCGGTGGGGGAGCCGCGGTGGTGTCGAAACTGGGGAACATCAGCTGGGCCAGTTGCTCGCCGCTGACCCGCTGCAGTGCCTCATCCAGGGTGATGCGGCCCTCGTCGACCAACTGGGCGGCGATGACGAACGCGGCGGCCGGGGTGCGCTTGCCGACCCGGGTCTGCAGCATCCACAACGTGCCGTTCTCGATGGTGAACTCGATGTCGCACAGGTCGCGGTAACGCTGCTCGAGCCGCTGCATGATCGACAGCAGTTGCCGATGGCTCGCTGGATCTATGGCCGCGAGTTCGGCCAGCGGCACGGCGTTGCGGATCCCGGCGACCACGTCCTCTCCTTGAGCGTTGCGCAGGTAGTCGCCGTAGACGCCGCGACGGCCGGTGGCCGGGTCCCGGGTGAAGCCGACCCCGGTGCCGGAGTTCTCTCCCCGGTTGCCGAAGACCATCGCCATGATGTTGACCGCGGTGCCCAGGTCCTGCGGGATGCGCTCCTGTCGGCGGTACAAGATCGCGCGTTCGGCGTTCCACGAGCGGAACACCGCCGCGATCGCCAGGAACAGCTGTTCGTGTGGCGCCTGCGGAAAGTCCCGGCCGGTGTGCTCGTGGAACACCTTCTTGTACGCGTGTACCAGGTCCTGCAGTTGATTCGTGTCGAGTTCCGGGTCCGTTGCGACGCCCGCGATTGACCGGGCGGCCGTCAGCTCCTCCTCGAAAGCTTCGCCGGGAACGTCGAAAACCGTCTTGCCGAACATCTGGATCAGGCGTCGGTACGAGTCCCAGGCGAACCGCTCATCCGCGCTCTGCCGGCCGAGGCCGACGACACTCGCGTCGTTCAGGCCGATGTCCAGGATCGTCTCCATCATCCCCGGCATCGAGAACTTGGCGCCCGAGCGTACCGACAGCAACAGCGGATCCGCGGCGTCGCCGAAGGTCTTGCCCATCCGGGTCTGCATCAGCCGCAGGTGGTGCTCGACCTCGGTGAGCAGGCCCGCGGGCATCGTGCCGGTGCGCAGGTAGGCGCGGCACGCCGCGGTGGTGACGGTGAACCCGGGCGGCACCGGTAGGCCCATCAGGGTCATCTCGGCCAGGTTGGCGCCCTTGCCGCCGAGCAGGTCCTTGAGGTCCTTGTTGCCGTCGGTGAAGTCGTAGACGTATCGGGTCATGGCACTGTCACCCCTTCCTTTTCTTCCTTTGTAGACCGGTCGGGGTTCTTCGCCGTAGGGCCGGACGACCCTCATCGACGGGCCGTGGGGGACGCGTGTGGTGATGCGCTCTTTCGGCCCTGACCTGCGCCATTCCGGGCCATACCGGTACCGGTGGGAAGCAAGGCGGCGGGTGGCTGACCGCCACCCGCCTCCAGGTCTCCCCGCCGCCGGGCATCGTCACCGAGACGGTGGCGCCGGCCCGGCGCCACCGTCTCGGTGCGGCTCAGCCGCGTGCGGCCCAGTCGCCGAGGGCCCAGTCGCGGACCTCGGGCATGTCCTCCAGGTGCTCCACCACGTACGTCTCGTGGCGGTCGAGCTGGCTCTGGCACCACGCTTTGAGATCCGCGGCGCCGCGGGGGAGGCGCTTGGCGTTGTTGATGGCGTCCATCACGAGGTGGTACCGCGATGCCTTGTTGCGCACCGTCATGTCGAACGGGGTGGTGGTCGTGCCCTGCTCGATGAAGCCGCGGACGCGGAACCGGTCCGCGTCCGGGCGGCCGTGCACGAGTTGGTGGATCGCGCCGGGGTAGCCGTGGAAGGAGAACACCACGTCGACGGTGTCGGTGAACAGCTCGGTGAACAGGGTCTCGCTCATGCCGTGCGGGTGGTCCTTGGGTCGGGCCAGGGTCATCAGGTCGACCACGTTGACGACGCGGACCTTGAAGCCGGGCAGCCGGTCGCGCAGGATCTGTGCCGCCGCGACCGTCTCCATTGTGACGACGTCGCCGGCGCAGGCGAGGACGATGTCGGGGTCGCTGGTGCCGTCGTCGGTGCCGGCCCAGTCCCAGACGCCCGCGCCGCGGGCGCAGTGCTCGATCGCCTCGTCGATGGAGAGGTACTGCAGCTGCGGCTGCTTGTCGATCACGATCAGGTTGATGTACGACCGCGACCGGAAGCAGTGGTCGGCCACCGACAGCAGGGTGTTGGCGTCCGGCGGCAGGTAGACCCGGGCGACGTCGCCGCGTTGGGTGAGCACCACCTGGATCAGGCCGGGCCCCTGGTGGGAGAAGCCGTTGTGGTCGTTGCGCCACGCCGTGGAGGTGAGCAGCACGTTGAGGCTGGGCACCTTCTCGCGCCACGGCAGGTTCCTGGCCTCCTGCAACCACTTGCCGTGCTGCACGGTCTGCGAGGCGCTGACCATGGCGAACGCCTCGTACGTGGCGAACATGCCGTGCCGGCCGGTCAGGTTGTAGCCCTCCAGCCAGCCGTGGCAGTTGTGCTCGCTGAGCACCTCCATGACCCGGCCGTTGCGGCTGAGCGCCACGTCCTCCGGCGTCACTCGCTCCATGAAGGCGCGGTCGGAGACTTCGAAGATGGCACCGAGCCGGTTGCTGTTGGTCTCGTCGGGGCAGAACAACCGGAACCGGTCGGCGTTGCGGAGGTAGATGTCGCGCATCATCTCGCCCAGCTTGCGCGTCGACTCGGCCCGCTGCTGCGCGGGCCGGGGCACGTCGACCGCGTAGGCACGGAAGTCCGGTAGGTCCAGATCCCGGGCCAGCACCCCGCCGTTGGCATGCGGGCTGGCACTCATCCGCAGGTCACCGTCAGGAGCCTGGTCCCGGATAAACGCCACCGGCGCGCCGGCGGAATCGAACAGTTCCTCCGGACGGTACGACGTGAGCCAGCGCTCCAGCAGTGCCAGGTGCTCCGGGTTGTCCTTGACGCCGGACAGCGGCACCTGGTGCGACCGCCAGGTCCCGGTGACGGTGATCCCGTCGACGGAGTCCGGACCGGTCCAGCCCTTCGGTGACCGCAGGATGATCAGCGGCCAGGTCGGGCGGGTACCGTCCCAGGAACCGTCACGGGCGGCGGTCTGGATGTCGCGGATCCTCGTCCAGGCAGCGGTGAGAGCGGCGGCGAAGCGGTGGTGCATGCCGGGCAGGTCGGAGCCCTCGACCTCGATGACGTCGTAGCCGTGGCCACGCAGCAGGTTGCGTACCTCCTCGGGATCCTTTCGCCCCAGCACGGTGGGACCGGAGATCTTGGCGTCGTTGAGGTGCAGGATCGGCAGGACCGCACCGTCGCGCTGGGGGTTGAGAAAGGACACGCCCTTCCAGGAGCCCTCGAGGGGCCCGGTCTCGGCCTCACCATCGCCCACCACCGCGACGGCCAGCAGATCCGGGTTGTCCATGACCGCGCCGAACGCGTGGACCAGGACGTAGCCCAGCTCGCCGCCCTCGTGGATGGAGCCGGGGGTGGTCACCGACACGTGCGACGGGATACCACCCGGGCTGGAGAACTGCCGGAACAGGCGCAGCATCCCGGCCTCGTCCTGGCTGACGTCCGGGTAGATCTCGCTGTAGGTGCCTTCCAGGTACCCGGCGGCCACCAGTGCCGGGCCGCCGTGACCCGGGCCGGCCAGGTAGATCGCCTGCTGACCGGTGTGCCGGATCAACCGGGAGACGTGCGCGTAGATCAGCGACAGACCGGGGCTGGTTCCCCAGTGACCGAGCAGGCGCGGCTTGATGTGCTCAGCCGACAGTGGCTCGCGCAGCAACGGGTTGCCCCGCAGGTAAATCTGACCGATGGTCAGGTAGTTGGCGGCGCGCCACCACGCGTCCAGACGGGCGAGTTCGGTGTCGTCGAGCTCGGCGAGCGTGCGGGGTTCGGATACGACCGCGGTCACGGCGATTCCTTTCACAGATCTCGGCTGGTCAGGAGTCACGCTAGGCCCAGCCGGGGTCGGCCACCCAGGGCCGGAAGCCGTCCGCCTAAGGACCTTTGGCCCCCCGCTCCGGGACCTCAGGGCACCGCCGCTCTGATCAGGAATACCGGGTACTCCGGCGCTATCGCGGTGAACCCAGCGAGTGAGGAATGCCTGTCGATCGGGAAGTGCGGGCGGGCACCCGGTGCCTTGGCGAGATATTCGCGCAGGATGGGGGCTCGTTCCGCCACGTCGACCTCGACCAGCCGGACCGGCTCCCGCCGGCCACGCCGCAGGGTGGCCGCGCCGTCGGCGGCCCGGATGTTGGCCACCCAGTTGGCCCGGCGCCCGAGCATCGAGACCACGTAGCGCTCCCCGTCATGAATGGTCATCACCAACGGGAAGGCCACCGTCCGCCCGCTCCTGCGGCCGACCACTTCCAGAGTCACCCAGGCCGGCGGTGCCAGGAATCCGCTGCTGTGCTGGGCGGCGGCGATTCGGTTGAGCACCCGCGCCAGGCGACCGGGGCGACCGCCCCGGTACATCCGGGTACGCCATGATCGTGGAATTGTCACTTGTCGCTCGTTCGCAGAACCTCGGACAGCGGCCGGCGCGGTGTCACCGCAGCCTGCGGTCCGTATCCGATCCGAATGATCATTTGCGCCCAGCGGCCGGCCGCGGTGTCGGTGAGCAGTTCGCGGATCGCCGGAACCTCGACCGGTTGGCTGATGGGTGTGGTAGCCAACCGCAGCCGGGTGGCCGCCAGCAGGACGTGCTGCAACCCCTGGCCGGCACGGACCCAGTCGTCTGGGCCGTCACCGAGCGTCGCGAGCACGGCGATGGTCGGGTGCGCCTCGAAGAACTCACTCGTGCGCCAGGGCTGCGGGTGGACGAGCCCGAAGTCCCGGATCGGCATCCGTTCGAGGGCGTCCCACGGTCCGATGGCGGCCGCTGGGACGCCGTCGCGGCGGGCCGGCGCGGGCCTCGTCCAGCGGCTCAGCTCGGCCCGGTAGCGGCCGCTCGTGCGCAGCCGACGCTCGGCCTGGTGCCCAAGCCCCAGGATGGCGTTGCGGGTGACCGGGCCGGCGATCGTGAGTGCCGTTCCCTGGTCCGCGGCGGCCGCGGTCAGCTCCTCGATCGCGTCGGCCGATACCGCCGAGTCGGCGAGTGGCCACCGGTTGGTGTGCCGCTGGGCGATCGCTTCGGCCAGCGTCGTCACGGTTTCCGGCGGTGGGGCTTCGCGGTCGAGCAGCACCCGGGCCACCAGGTCGGGCGAGTCCGGTTCCGGGAAGAGGACGTAGGTCGTGCGCCGTCCGTGTGCCCGCAGAGCCAGCCGCAGGGTGAACAGGGCCGCACCGACACTGATCAGGAGTTCGCGCCCGGACGCGTCCAGCGCGTCGAGTCGGCGGCTGTGGTCCGCGTACACCCGCACTTCCCGGCCGGCGACCCGGAAAAGCCATGGCTGGCTGTTGTGCAGCGAAGGGGCGAGCGTCGCCGCCGCCACGCACCGGGCGAGCACGTTCATGACGCGCCTTCCGCGCGCTGCTTGATACCCAGCAGCATCCGGCGCTCCATGACCAGGCTCCCCGGCTCCATCACCAGGCGGTACGCGATCCGAGCCGGCCCGGGACTGCCGGCCAGGGCGATCCGGTTGCGGCTGATCAGCCGGGTGCCCGCCCGGTCAGGGCGCAGGTGGAAGGCCCAGACCCAGGTGCCATCGGCGGACCGGAACACCAGCGTCCGCTGCGGGTCGAGGACCTCGACCCGGATGGCGGGCCCGCTCTTGCCGAGCGGTAGTTCGTCGCCGGTGGCGAGGTGCTGGAGCTGCGGCAGGATCTGGTCGGCGCTGTGCATGTCGAGCCCGAACAGGTTCTCGATCCAGTCGTAGGTGTAGGCGCCACCGCGACCGCTGCCCATCTGCACGAGCCAGGGCCAGACCGCCTCGGGGGGCGCGCCGATGGTGACCGCCCGGGTGGAGACGATGTCCGGGTCGGCGAGGAGTTCGTCGCCGGGCAGCGTGGCCGCTACCTCGCCCGTCGTGGCTCCCCACGTGAGCCACCGTCCGGGCCGTTGGAGCACTGTTCCCTTCATGGCCTCTCCCTTCTGAGCGAAAGCGGCACCGGCCGGCCTGCTCAGGCGGCGGTCGCCGATCCGTAGTACGCGGCGCGCATCAGTTCCTGCATGTCGGCGAGCATCGGCATCCGGGGATTGGCCGGCGCGCACTGGTCCTCGTACGCGTTGAGCGCCTGCTGCGGCAACGCCGCGAGGAAAGCCCGTTCGTCCACGCCGACGACCGCGAACGAGGGTTCGATGCCGACCTCGTCGCGCAGCCTCTCGATCGCCGTGGCCAGAGCTTCGACCGCCTCGGCGTCGGTCGCCGCGGGCAGCCCGAGGGTGCGGGCGATGTCGGCGAAGCGCTGCGGCGCCCGGTAGCTCTCGTATTTCGGCCAGCCGGTGAGCTTGCTCGGCACGGTCCCGTTGTAGCGGATGACGTGCGGCAGCAGGATCGCGTTAGTGCGCCCGTGTGCGACGTGGAAGGTGGCGCCCAGGGTGTGCGACATGGCGTGCACGATGCCGAGGAAGGCGCTGCCGAACGCCATGCCGGCGATCGTCCCCGCATTGTGCATCTTCTCGCGGGCCCGCGGGTCTGCGGCACCGTGGTGAACGGCCCGGGCGAGGTTGCCGAAGATCAGCCGGATGGCGTGCAGGGCCAGGCCGTCGGTGAAGTCGCTGGCGTACACCGACACGTACGACTCGATCGCGTGGGTGAGCGCGTCGAAGCCGCTGTCCGCGGTGACCACCGCCGGCAAATCGGCGGCCAGCACCGGGTCGACGATCGCCACACTCGGCGTGAGGGCGTAGTCGGCGAGCGGGTACTTCTTGCCGGACGCGGTGTCGGTGATGACGGCGAACGGGGTGACCTCAGCCCCGGTGCCGGAGGTGGTCGGGACGCAGACGAGTTGGGCCAGCGCGCCGAGGGTGGGAAACTTGAAGGCGCGTTTGCGGATGTCGAAGAACTTCTCCCGCAGATCGGCGAAGACCACCTCGGGGTGCTCGTAGCGCAGCCACATCACCTTGGCGGCATCCATCGCCGAGCCCCCGCCGAGCGCGATGATGGTGTCCGGCCGAAACGAGCGCATCAACTCGGCGCCGCGGTCGACGGTGCGCACGCTGGGCTCCGGCTCGACGTCGTCGATGATCTGCAGAGCCACCTGCTCGCGGCGGCGGTGCAGCACGGACAGCACGCGGTCCACGTACCCCAGCTTGGTCATGGTGTGGTCGGTGACCACCGTGACCCGGTGCACGTCGGGCATGTCGGCGAGGTAACGGATCGCGTTCGGCTCAAAGTAGATCTTCGGCGGAACCTTGAACCACTGCAGATTGTTCGTCCGCCGGGCAACCCTCTTGATGTTGATCAGGTCGACCGCGGTGACGTTGTGCGACACCGAGTTGTGGCCGTAGCTGCCGCAGCCCAGCGTCAGCGACGGCAGGAAGGCGTTGTACATGTCGCCGATGCCGCCCTGCGAGGCCGGTGCGTTCCAGATGATCCGGACGGCCTTGACCCGACGGCCGTACGCCTCGGCCAGATCCGCGTCCTGCGTGTGGATGACGGCGCTGTGGCCCAGACCGTCGAACTCCACCATCTGCTCGGCGTACGTGAAGGCCTGGTCGTGACCGGTGGCCGACAGCAGGGCGAGCACCGGGCAGAGCTTCTCCCGGGTCAGCGGCTCACCCGGGCCGACCCGGTCGACCGGGGCCAGGATGATCGAGGTGTCCGGGGCGACCGGGAAACCGGCGTGTTCGGCGATCCAGCTCGCCGACTGCCCGACCACGCCCGGGTTGAGTCTTCCGGAGCCGAAGAGCAGCGCCTCCAGCAGCGACTTCTCCTGCGGCGTCGCGACGTGGGCGTGCAGTCGCCGGAACTCGGCGAGTGCGGCGGGCCGGATCGCGTCGTCGATGATGACGGCCTGCTCGGAGGCGCAGATCATGCCGTTGTCGAACGACTTGGACAGCACCACGTCGTTGACCGCGCGGGCCACGTCGGCCGAGGCCTCAAGGTACGCCGGGACGTTGCCGGCGCCGACGCCGAGCGCCGGTTTGCCGGTGGAATAGGCAGCTCGGACCATAGCGTTGCCGCCGGTCGCCAGGACCACCGAGACACCGGGATGCTGCATCAACTCGTTCGTCGCGGCCACCGACGGCTCCTCGATCCACTGGACGCAGTGCTCCGGCGCGCCGGCGGCGACGGCGGCGTCACGGACCGTGCGGGCGGCCTCCTGGCTACAGCGTTGCGCCGCCGGGTGGAAGGCGAAGATCACCGGATTGCGGGTCTTGAGGGCCAGCAGAGCCTTGAAGATGGTGGTCGAGGTCGGGTTGGTCACCGGTGTCACCGCGGCCACCACCCCGACCGGCTCGGCGATCTGGGTGATCCCCACGATGTCGTCCTGGGCGATCACCCCGACGGTACGGATGTCGGCCATGTGGTTGGTGACATGCTCGCAGGCGAAGATGTTCTTCACCGCCTTGTCCTCGAACACGCCGCGGCCAGTCTCCTCGACCGCCAGCATCGCGAGTTCGGCGTGCCGGCTGAGCGCGGCCACCGACGCCTTCTTCACGATCTCGTCGACCTGTTCCTGGTCGTAGGAGTCGTAGTCGGCCAACGCCTTGAGAGCGTTCTCAACCAAGGTCACGATCATGCTTCTGCCCTCCGTCGGTCCGTCCTCTCGAACGTAGGTCTCCGTCGATCGGTAGCGGCACGGCCGATGGACCTGCGAGGACGGGACCAGTGGCCCGCGTCGGGCGGCTCGATCACGACGGCCGGCTCCGGAGGACACCATGGGTTGTCGCATCCATCGTCAACGGTCCCTGCCGTATCGGCCGCAACTCTTGCCGCGCCGCTGGGTCGGACCTGGGCAACGTCGGCCTGTCGGCGGTCGCGGTCAGCGGCGTCGGTGACGCCGACGCGCTGGTGGCCCTTGCTGCAACGGGCTGGACCGCTGGAGACGGCTGGACCGCCCCGGCCGGCCGAGGCGGTCCAGCGTTCACGGCCAGGGTTCAGGCCTGCGAGATTTCCCGGACCACCGCCACCGTGCACGGCGACCGGTGCAGCAGGTGCTGGCTGACCGAGCCCAGCAGCATTCCGCGGAGAGCGCCGCGCCCGCGGCTGCCGACCACGACCAGTTGCGCTCCGGCGGACGCCTCGGTGAGCGCGTCGGCCGGGTGTTCGGCCAGGTATGTCGCGGTTGCCTGCACGTCCGGGTACTTCTGGTGCCATTCGTTCAGTAGCTCGCGGACGGCGTCGCTCTGCTGCTGGATGATCTGCTCCGCCACGCTCGGGCGTTCCTCGACCAGGCCGGCGGCGAAGGTGCCGCCGCGGATGACCCGCAGCGGGACGTCGCGCCCGGCGGCCTGCGCGATGGCGAACTCCAGCGCGAGCCGGGCGCAGTCGGAGTCGTCCACACCGACGACCACGGGGGCAGCCGGCGCAGGCGCGCCGCGTACCACGACGACCGGGCAGTGGGCGTGGGCGCTGACCGCCACGGTCAGCGACCCCAGCGCGGCGATCGCGTGGTGGCCACGGCTGCCCAGCACGATGGCGCTCGCCTCGGCGGACCGGTCGATCAGCGTCAGCGCGGCGGGTGCGTGCACGATGGAGATCGTGGTGCGGACGCCAGGGTGGCTCAGCTTCGCTGCGCTCACCGCCTCATCGAGGCCGCCGCGGAGGGAACGCTCCATTTCGCCGTCTGGCCAGACGGCCGGCGCTGGGATCATCGACGCCGCGGGCGCCCAGGTCGGCCAGTCCCAGGCGTAGAAGAATTCAACCGGGGCGCCGGTGCGGGCGGCTTCGTCCAACGCCCAGGATACGGCGGCGCTAGCCTCGGTCGACCGGTCGTAACCAACGATGATCCTCTTGGTGGTCATGACGTGACTCCCTTCTCGGTACGGCCGGCCGCGCTCAACCCGCGCAGCGCGGGGCAGGTGCGTGGGTGGCGATCCGCTGGCTCACCGCGCCCAGCCACAGGCTGGCGAACCCGTGCCGTGCCTGCGGTTGCTGAGCACCACCAGTGCCGCGTTCGCGGCGACCTCGAGCGTCCGGCCGCATGCCGTGCTGTCGGGTTCGGCGATGATCTCCGTGGCCCGCCCCCATGGCGGGCTCCTCTCACGTCCTGCTTCGATCCTCGGATTGCCCACGCCCGCGGGGTAGAGCGTGAGGTCCCGTCACCGCAGGTCTTCCGGCCCTCGCCGGCCTAGCTGGTGCAGGACCAACCGGCCTGGCGGGAACTGGCGCCATCGGAACCGAGCAGCCCGTCGCGGACGCGCTTCTCGCTCACCCACCTGGGCAGCGTGTGTCGCTTCCGGCTGTGCCGAACGGCCGCTCTCCGTGGCCCGACAGGCCCCGGCCGGTGCCGGAACGTGGCCTCGCTCTCCGCCTGAAGGGGTGCCGCCGCTGGTGTCAAGCCGCACGGCAGGGTAGGAAGGACGCATGATCCGTGTCTTTCTGCTCGACGATCACGAGGTCGTCCGTCGCGGCCTGGTTGACCTGTTGCAGGCGGCCGGTGACATCCAGGTGGTCGGCGAGTCCGGTCTGGCGCAGGAGGCGACCCGGCGGATCCCGGCGCTGCGGCCCGATGTCGCGGTGCTCGACGCCCGGCTGCCGGACGGCAACGGCATCGACGTGTGTCGCGACGTGCGGGCTGTCGATTCGACGATCAAAGGGCTGATCCTGACGTCGTACGAGGACGACGAGGCGTTGTTCGCGGCGATCATGGCTGGCGCCGCAGGATACGTGCTCAAGCAGATCAAGGGCACCGACCTGGTCGACGCGGTACGCCGGGTGGCGGCCGGGCAGTCACTGCTCGACCCCGCGGTCACCCAGCGAGTCCTGGAGCGCATTCGCAACGGCGTCGAGCAGCCGCGCGAGCTCGCCGGTCTGACCGACCAGGAACGCCGGATCCTGCAGTACGTGGCCGAGGGCCTGACCAACCGGGAGATCGCTGGCCGGATGTTCCTCGCCGAGAAGACCGTCAAGAACTACGTGTCCAGCCTGCTCGCCAAACTCGGTCTGGAACGCCGCACCCAGGCAGCGGTGCTGGCCACCAAGCTGCTCGGCGAGCGTCCACACTGACTCGGAGGGCAGCCGAAGATGGTGGTGGTGTCAGTCGCCGACCGCCGCGGTGTCGCAGACAGCGTAGAGGGCCGTCCGACCCTGACTGTCCGGCGGCGTCGAGCGCAGACTCGAATGATGCCGACGTACGAAGAGGACAGACGTGATCGGCTGCTCGGCCTGGGCCTGAGCGAGTCATCGGCACAGTGGCGGGAAGTAGCAAACCGGGCCGAGGCGCTGGCCCTCAAGCTGAAGATGCATGTCGAGCAGGCCAGCGACGACGGACAGACCGAGGCAGCGCTGGATCGACTGCGAGCGGTCATGAACGAGGCCTTCGAAGCCGCCGGTAACGCGTTCCGCGACGACGCCGTCCGCCAGGACATCCGCGACGTCGGGCGGCTTCTGGGCGAGGCCATCCACCCGACTGTCACTCGCGTGGGCGGTGAGGTGCGAGACCTGTTCGAACGCCGCTAAGAAGGGCCGGCCGGACCAGCCGCACGTGCTGCGGGCCCTGATCGGTTGCGGGCTCTACGGCGCGCTCATCGATTGCTGGGGTGGGCTCTCGGAGCGCCGCTGCGTCAGGCGGCTGCGGCCATCACCGTTCTGGTAGCTGTTTCGAATCGCCCCCGAGGCCCCAATCGCGCCGAATTTGGCGTTATCGGCGTCCGTTGACGGCACGCTAACCCGGTGGCGGAGCATGGCCGCTTGGCCCTCACGGTCGGCGACGCTGAACTCGCGGCCCGGCTCCGGAGCGAGCCGGGCCAGGGCGTCCACGCCGTGCGCCGGCGCCGGATCCGGAACGTCCGTGCCGGCGGCCCGGGAGATCACCGCGAGCGCCACCTCGGTCCGCCGGATTAGCCACCGGCACCGCTGTTCGTCCAGGCCGGTGGCCTCCGCGTGGGCGGCCAGCGCCCAGTAGAGGGCGTAGTAGGCGGGCGTAGTGGCTCAGCGTGGAGACGCCGGGGACGAGGATGTCGACGCCCGCCATGACCGGTGCCTCCACGGCCAACGGGTATCGGCCGGCACGCGCCGTCAGCCCCGGCTCACCCCAGGCCGGGCCCTCCACGGCGATCGACGGTGCGATCACGGTCGGTGTCCCCTCGCTGACATCTCGCCAGTGTCGCCCGTCCGGACCGCGTATCCCATCCGCCGAGCGGCCAACCACTATGGATGCGGGACGGAGCGGCTGCCAGCGGCATCGCCGAGCTACACGCGGGGTGGCTGGCGCGGGAGCGCCGCCACAACCACTCGGTCACTCCGTCGTCCAACGATCGTGGTGGATCACCGATGACACCGGGCGTCGCTGGCGCCAGCCGTGCCGCTCCAGGTCCGGCGTCTGCTCCAGATGGGTGACCGGGCCGAGGCAGAGCCACGCCACCGGGCGGACGGTGGCCGGGATGCCGAGCAGGTCGCGCAGGAACGGCTCCCGGTAGAACGAGACCCAACCGACCCCGAGTTGCTCGGCGGTCGCGGCCAGCCACAGGTTCTGGATTGCCAGGCAGACCGAGTAGAGGCCGGCGTCGGCGATCGCGTGACGGCCGAGCACGGCCGGTCCACCCCGCTGCGGGTCGTACGTGGTCACGACCGACAACGTCGACTCGCGTACGCCATCGATCTTGATCCGGTTGAAGCGTTCCGCCGCCGCACCGTCGAGAGTGGCCGCGAAGGCGTCCCGTTCCCGCTGTACGTGCTTGTGGAACTCCTGCCGCAGCTCGGGATCGCGGACCAGGATGAAGTCCCAGGGCTGGGAGAGGCCGACGCTCGGCGCGGCGTGCGCCGCCGTGAGGACCCGGTTCAACGTCTCGTCGGGGATCGGCGCCCCGGTGAACTGGGCACGTACGTCCCGGCGCCGGTGGATGGTCTCGTAGAGTCCGGTGTACAAGGCAGGCTCCCGCTGCGCTCGTGCCCCTGGCGGGGGCGATGGCGCGAGGCCGGTCTTCGGACTCCCGGATCTACGCTGGTCACCCGCCTTCCCAACCCCGCAGGGTCAGTGGCTGCGCCTGGTACGCGTGGGTGGCAGCTCCCCGGTCACCGCGGCGGGCCCGTGCCGGACTCACACCGGCTTCCCGATTCTCCCCACTCGCGCAGGGCACCTCGCAACGTTCGTGCCACCGCACACCATAACGGTCCCGACGAACATGGGACGAACCTCGCCATGATTTCGGCATCTTGCGTGGCGGCGGCCCCGCAAGGTCAGCAACAGAACCTAGACCAACCGTCAAGCAACACCTGGGACGGATCCGTCAAGCATCAGGTGGGATTAGACAGTGACGATCCGATCAGCACCCCGGTAGCCGCAGAGCCCGGGCCGCGCCACCGTGGCCATCGGGGCGAGTGGGCTCTGGCCGACGCCGATGAGCACCGCCCCGGCACGCCCGTTCAGTCTCCGGCCGAGAACGAGGTCGCCGACGGCAGCCGTCGCTGGCCCGACGGCTAGGGAAAACGGCTCGCCGTCACCGAAGACGTCGACAGCCTGGGAGGTGTTGCCTTGCAGCCAAAGCACCTCCAGTGCGCCGTGCCTACCAGCGGGTGGCGTTACCGACATGGCGGCGATTCGGATGGCGATCTCGAGCACGTTCCGCGTAACAGCCGCACAGGCCTGCGGGCCGATGCGGCTGATCGGCGCGGCGTCAACCGGCACCGAGGCAGACGAACGCCGCCGCCGTGGCCCCGGCGGTGCCGTCGCCGGCGCTGGCGAAGGCCTGCTGGGCGTCGGCGAGAGCCTGGGCGGGGCGGATGCCGGCCCGCATCCGTCGGTGCAGGTCCAGCATGAGCCCGGTGGTGGGGTCGGCCGGCACCGGCAGCACGGTGGCGATCAGGCACCGTGCGCCCAGGGCGAGCAGCACGGCGGTGAAGCCCATGACCTCGTCGCCGGGACGCACCGCGGTCAGTCCCGAGTCGCAGGCGGAGAGCACCACGCAGCCGGGCGGCCGGGAGACCCGTTCCCACTCGTACGCGAACAGCGGGCCGTCGGCCAGCTCGAGGGTGGAGAACTGGGGGTTGTCGGCGCGGAAGGTGCCGTGGGCGGCGATGTGGACTAGGCCGGCCCCGTCCAGCGCCGCGGTCAACGCGTCGGCGGTGGCGTCCGCACCGGTGAGCAGGGTGGCCCCAGGCAGCACCTGCGCGAGTCGGCGTACCTCGACCCGGCCGGCCGGCAGGCGCGGCCCGCAGGCCAGGACCGAGGGCCCGGCCGATGGTTGCCGCCCGTCCGCACTGAGCCAGGCGGTGGCCGACGGGGCAACCGTCACGGGACGTCCGGCACAGGTCGGCAACCCCGACCACGGCACGGCGTGCAGGGCCCCGACCGGCACGATCACCAGGGGGCGGTCGCCGAGGTGCCGCCGCAACGGATCGAAGAGCTGGCGGTCCAGGGTGGCGGCGGCGTGCCCGGCCCCGGCCCGCGCGGTGGGCGTGTCGCCGGTGGTGACCAGCCGGCGCAGGGCGAACCGGTGCCACCGGACCAGGTGCACCGCCTCGGCGAGCGGGCCGAGGTCGTGCAGGCTGGCCCGGCCGTCGCGGACCAGCACCGCCCGGAGCCGGTCGCCGTGGGCGACCAGTTCGACCAGCACGCGGGAGCCGAGCCGCCCGGCGAGCATGCCCACGCCGGGCGGGGTCACCACGCCGCTTCCGCCGGGCACCCGGCGGGCCAGGTCCTGGATGCGCCGTTCCAGCCGGGCCTGCCGGCTGCGCAGTGCGTGGGCCGGCCGGCCAGCCAGCACGGTGTCCTCCAGCAGGCTACTGACGAGCCGGAGTTCGGTGAGCGCCGCGAACAGGTCCGGGTCGTCGGGGGGCAGCGCCGGCCGCATCCGCAGGGTGTTGGCCCGCCAGCGTTCGGTCCAGGCCAGGGTCCGGGCCGGGGAGCCGGCGCGGACCGCAATGTCGAGGCCCTCGGCGGCCAACTCCTGCCCGTACGTCCCGCTGTGCGCCCGTAACTCCGTGGCACCGAGCGACGTGCGGTGCCGGTCGAGGACGGCCAGCCCCCGGCGCAGGGCCCGGGCCGCACCGGAATCGTCCCCGGTGAGCCGGCGCGACCGGGCCAAGGCGTACCAACCCTGGGCGCGGCGGGGGGCGGTGCCGCGACGGCGGGCCTGGGCGGCCAGGTCGAGCAGGGCCACGGCCCGGTCGACACGACCCGAGGCGGCGGCCAGCAGGCCGGCTTCGATGCGGGTGGTCAGCGCCGGGCCCGGCCACCCGGTGGCGTCGAGCTGGCCGGCGGTCCGCACCATCGCGGCGAGCAGGGCCGCCGTCCGGGTGCCCCGGCGGAACTCCGCGCGCAGTTCGACGTGCCGGGCGAAGGCGGCCCAGGTGCGGCGGCCCTGACGCCGGAACCTGACCCGGGCCTGGGCGGCAGCCGCAGTCGCGGTGTCCAGGTCGTCGGCGAGCAGCGCGGCCCGGGCCTGGGCGAGCAGCGCCTCGGCGAGGTCCGAGGCCATTCCTCTGCGGTGCAGCTCCCGTACCGCGGCGGCGGCGACCTCGACCGCCTCGTAGAGCAGCGGTACCGACAGCAGCAGCTCGAACCGGTCTAGCAGCAGCGCCGGACGGGGGACGGCGAGCCGCCGGTACTCCTCGTCGACCTCGGCGAAGCAGCGTAGCGCCACGGCGATCTCGCCCCGTTGCCCGGCGGCGATGCCACTGTTCCAGCGGGCGTCTGCCGCAGCGAGGTCGAGTCCGAGCCGGCGGAAGACCGCCGCCGCCCGGGAGAGGTCGTCGTCGGTGCCGCCGGGGGAGCCCCGATGTGCGTTGAGTAGTCCACGGTTGTTGCGGGCGCGGGCCTCCAGTAGTGGGTCGCCTTCGCGTTGGGCGATGTCGATGGCGATGCCGTAGTCGCGCACCGCCTCGGCATAGCGGCCGCGGTAGTGCAGCACCACCCCCCGCTGCATCCGGGCTCGGCCGGCGTCGGCACCGGTGAGCTGCGGCAGCGCGGCGGTCACGGCCCGCAGCGCCGCAGCGGTACGACCGGCGTTGGCCAGCACGTACCCGAGGCTCATCCGGGCCAGCGCCTGGGTACGGGGTGTGCCGGCGGCCCGTACCGCCCGGCGTAGGTGGCGCAGTGCGCCGGTCAGGTCGTTGAGCTCACGCAGGGCCAGGCCGATGGCCCGCTCGGCGGTGGAGCGCTCGTCGTCGTCGGCGGTCTGGCCGGCGAGAACCTGGTTGGCGATCGTGATCGCCTCGGGTGGGTATCGCTGGACGGCGTCGAGTGCCGCCTGGGCCGCCGGGGCACCGGAACCGGTGCTGTCGGGCATGCCCAAGAGAGTCCACGACGGACAGCCGCGAGTCAATGTCGAGAATCCGTCGCGGGAATGTCGTCAATGGGTGTCCTGCTCGATTGCTTAATTGACAACCGGCGATGGTTCGGAATAATTGGCGATCGGGGAATTCGCCGCGCCCATCATCGGTGGGCGCGCTTCTTTCACGAGCATGGAGGTTCCGTGCCGCCGTCCGACCACCCTACCGTGCCGGCTCTGGCCGGCCGGCTGTCCCGACGGCGAGTCCTGGCGCTGTCCGCGCTGGCTGTGGCGGCACCGTTCGGCGTCGTAGCGCCCCCCGGCAGGGCGGTCGCTGGCGATGCGGACGCCAATGCCTACCAGAAGGTTTTCGAAGCGGCGTTGGCAGCCGACCAGAACGTGCGCCGGTACACCGCGCCGGGGCGGGAGATCCTCTACCGGCCCCGGCAACTGCTCGCCGCCGACGTCGACGTCAAACGGGTGACCACCTGGTTGCGCACCCACGATTATCGGGTGACCGTCGGAGCCGGCTTCGCCGGTGTCACCCGGCTGCTGTTCGATCGGGAGACCGACATCCCCGGCGTGGTGGGGAAACTGCGCGACCCCCGGCAGTGGTCAGGCCAACCGGTGCCGGCGGTGCAGCCGCACCATGTGCTGCTCGGCCTGGGCAACATCATGGGAAACCCGGGCACGCCACCCCGCCCGGCCGCAGCGCTGCCGCCGCCTGACCCGACCCGGCTCGGCGAGGGCGCGGACGTCACCGTCGGCATCTGCGACACCGGGATCTGGCAGCAGGCCGGCACCTGTCACCCACAGTGGCTCGGCGGTGCTTATCTGCCGCAGCTCGACGACGAGGACCCGCTCTACGTCCACACCGACGTGCTCGCCCCGCAGGGCGGGCACGGCACCTTCGTCGCGGGGGTGGTCCGGCAGGCCGCGCCGGGGGTACGCGTCGACCCGGAGCAGGCCCTGGACCCGACCGGGGTGGGGGACGAGGCAACGGTGGTGGCCGCCCTGAGCCGGCTCGCACCGCAGGTTTCCGTGTTCAACCTCTCGCTGGGCGGATACACCCTGGATGATCAGCCGTCGCTGCCACTGGCCAACGCGCTGGCGGCGCTGCCGACGACGAGCGCCGTGGTAGCGGCGGCCGGCAACGCCGGCAGCAGCCGTCCGCTCTGGCCCGCCGCCCTGGACCGGGTGCTGGCGGTCGCGGCGGTCAGCCAGACGACCGGCGGTCCGGTGCCGGCGATCGACAGCTGCTACGGGCCCTGGGTGGACGCCTGCGCCCTGGGCGAGCGCCACAGCACGTACGTCGAGGGGCAGCTGTCGCTACCCGGGCGGCCGGTACGGCAGTTCCACGGGTTCGCCAGCTGGGCGGGTACCTCGTTCGCCACCGCACACGTCTCCGGGCGGCTCGCCGCCCTGATGACCGCCACGGGCCTCAGCGCGGACGCCGCGCGCACGACCCTGCTCGCCGCCCCCCGCTGGCATCCCGACTACGGGGTGTTCGTCGGATGAGCCGTGTCGACGGCCGGGCGGTGACCCGGTGACCGGTGCCAGCGCGACCAGCCTGCTGTCCGCCGCCGCCGGCGGGGACGAGTCGGCCTGGGCCGAGCTGGTACGCCGGTACACCCCGATCGTGTACTCGGTCATCCGGGCGTACGACCTCAGTCGGGCGGATGCGGCCGATGTCAACCAGACCGTCTGGCTTCGCCTGGTGGAGCAACTGGGCCGGGTACGCGAACCCGAGGCGTTGCCGGGCTGGCTGGCGACCACAGCCCGGCGCGAGTGCTACCGGTTGTCCCGCCTCAACCGCCGGGCCCAGCCCGTCGACCCGTACGACCAGTCGCTGGAGACCTACGACGGGTTCTCCCGGGAGCTGGCGGGGATGGCTCGCGGCCCGGACGACGAGCTGCTGCGCGCGGAACGGCGGCAGGCGTTGCGCGAGGGTTTCGTCCAGCTTCCGTCGCGCTGCCAGGCGTTGTTGGCGCTGCTGACGGCCGACCCGCCGGTGAGCTACCGGGAGATCGCCGAGCGGTTGGGCGTTCCGGTGGGCAGCATCGGACCCACCCAGGCCCGTTGCCTGCGTAGGCTGCGGGCATGTCCGGCGATCGTCGAGTTTCTCGGCGCACCCGTCATCGGTACGAACGGGGGTGAGCCGGATGGAGCCGTGGCCGCCGGTCGATGACGATGCGCTAACGACGGAGCTGGGTGCGGCATTGTGGGACACCGGGCTGGTCTCGGAGGCCTACCTGAGCGCGGCGTTGGCAGCGTTCACATGGCGTACCGCGGACGCGGAACTGGCCGTCGCCGAGCTGACGTTCGACTCGGCGGTCGACGCCGGGATGGTGGGAATGACCCGCTCTGCCTCGTCCGCGCGGACGCTCTCCTTCCGCAGCGGGTCGGTGGTGGTGGAGATCGAGGTGAGCGACGCCGGGATCGTCGGGCAGTTCTCCCCGCCCGCTGGCGGACGGGTGAGAGCCCGTTCGGCCTCCGGCATCTACGACGAGGCGTCGGTGGACGAGGTTGGCTTCTTCTCGTTGGGCGTCCCACCACCGGGCCCGGTCCAACTGTGCGCGCGCACCGTCGGGTACACGCTGTGCACCGCTTGGGTCTGTCTGCGCTGACCGCTGCTCGACCGACGAGAGTGGGGGGGGGGGGGGGGGGGCGCGCCGCCCCCCCCCCCCCGGCCCCCCCCCCCCCCCCCCCCCC
>NZ_JBEZCZ010000019.1:0-130181 GCF_040647875.1 Micromonospora sp. NPDC049230 | reverse complement strand
CTCGGCGAGCCGCCCGGCGACCTCCTCGCCGCCGACCCCGAGCCCCACCACGACCACATCCACCAGCTCCGGCTCTGCCACCGGAACAGCATCCTGCACCCCACCGAGGTCAGCGCGCTCAGTGCCGTCGGCGTCCGGCCCGAACTGGGTCACGTTGAGCGCTGTCTCCTTGGCGAGGGTGGTGTCGGCCGAGAAGGCCAGGGAGAACTCGAGGCGCTCACCGGGCTTCAACACCAGCCCGCTTATGCTGGCCCTCGTCGGTTCCACGATCTCCAACTCGGTTTTGCCGACCTGGCGGATGCCCGTACCGACCTTGCCGGTGGACTGCCAGCGCTCGAACAGGGTCGGGCCGAGGTCGACGAAGACCCTGGCACCCCGGGCCTGCTCGGCCGGCTGGGTGAAGACCAGGTCGTTCTTGGTCTCCGCGGCGGTCACGTTGCCGATGGCGAAGGGGCGGATGACCCGCGGCCCGCCCGGCGTGAGCCGGACCGAGTCGACATTACGCCAGGCGACGTTGTTGTTGTACTGGGTGTTGACGCTGGTGCTCGGGCCCTCGAACGTCATCGGGTCGGTGGGGGACACCCAGCGCGCCAACAGGCAGAAGTGGCCTGGTCCGGGCACCCCGGTCCACGGGATCGTCACCGTGGTGACGCCCGCGTAGACGGGCACGCTGACCGCGCCGATCTGGGTCCAGTGCGTAGGCCAGGTGGCGCCGCCGCCCGGGGTCGTCCGGTAGACCCGAAGCACCCCGTTGCCGATGCCCGAGCCGTACGGGCCGGCATTGCGCAACTTCACGAAAAGGTAGTTGGTGACGCCGACGATCGGGTTCTGACTGACCGAACACTCCACAGCGGTCGGGCAGACCTTGATGTCGGGGCTGGCCCACAGCGGGCTGTACGAGTGTGGCTGGACGCCGGTGTCGGCGGTGACGTCCTTGATGTAGACGTCGGTACGGGCCGCCGCGGCGGCCTTGCTCTGCGGTGCCTCGGCGGGTGCCGCGGCGGCGGCGGTGACCGCCAGCAGAGCGGCCAGCGCCGCGCCCGTGAGTACGGCCAGCGTCGAGCGGCGGACGCGCTTTCCTACCTTGCCCATGACAGGTTTTCTCCCATCGGCGGGGGACGCCGAAGCCGGCGTGTTTCGATGCCGTGTCGGCGTGATGACGTAGTTGAAGAGCCGTCAATGCGCCGGGAAATACCGCCGCGGGGCTCGCCGTCAGATGACGCCAGGAACGGCAAAGGCGACGGACGTCGATGCGTGTAGGTGTTGGAGCGGTCGGTGTGCCGGTCCGATCCGAACCGTAGCCACGGTGAGACTGAAGAGTGGCCTTCTCGGTGCCGCTGCGGCGGCCATGACGCTGGCCGCCACCCTGGACGGCGCGCCAGAACCCATAGGGACACCCCCGGCAGGAGGCACGTATGGTTGCCCTTCGATCTCGCCGCCTGGAATCCATCTTCGACACGGCGCTGGGCACCCTCGCCTGCGGGTCCTCAACATCGGCGCCACGACCTACTACGCGTGGGTCAAGCAGGCCGAGCAGCCCTGCGACCGGGACGTGGTCGACCTGGGGCCGGTCTCCAACATCCACGAGAGCTGGGAGACCTCCGGGCGTACCTACGGCGCGGACCGGGGCCACCGGCAGCTACGCCGTGACGGCATCCGCGTGGGCCGCAAGCGCGTCGAGCGGTTGATGGCGCAGCAGGGCTGGCAGGGGGCGTTCCTGCGTCGAGGCTGGCGTGGCGGCTCCACCCGGCAGGACCCGCGGCACACGCCGGCGCCGGATCTGGTCAACCGGCAGTTCACCGCCGACGGCCCGAACCGGCTCTGGGTCGCCGACGCCACCCGCATCCCGTGCGGTGAGGGCGTGTTCTGGTTGGCCGCGGTCCGGGATGTGTTCTCCCGCCGGATCGTCGGGTGGAAGACGTCTGACCGCTGCGACACCGACCTGATCCTCGCCGCCCTCGAATACGGCATCTGGTCCCGCGACGTCCGCGACGGCCAGTTGATCCACCACAGCGACCGCGGATCGACCTACACGTCCTTCCGCTTCTCCGAACGCTCACAGGACAACGGGATCCTGCCCTCGATGGGCTCCGTCGGCGACTCGTACGACAACGCCCTGATGGAGAACTTCTGGTCCACGCTGAAAATCGAACTCGTCTACCGCACCGTGGCGGACCCGCGACGAGGCCGAGAACCACCGCTCCATCAAGCGGGGGGAACTCAGTTGCGCTAACCACTCTTCTGCCTGCTCGGCGCTGTTGCCGCTACCGATCAGCCATCGGCGGGCTGTCCGTTGTCCTGCCGGCGGCAGGACTGCCGTGCGTGCCTTGACAGGAAGGCGGAGCAGCAGGACAGTCGACATTCTCATAGACGTCCAACTATCTACGGCGAGGTGTGCCATGCGGAAGTCGCTGACTGCTGTGGCCGCCATCGCTGTTGCCATGGTCGCGATGATGGGCGCGATCTCACACGCCAGCGCGGCGAACGCGGCGGCCGGGTGTCGGGTGAACTACGTCGTCACCAGCCAGTGGACCGGTGGCTTCCACGCCGACATCGCAGTCACCAACTTGGGTGACCTAGTCAACGGGTGGACGCTGCGGTTCGCGTTCCCCGCAGTCGACCAGCGGCTCACGCAAGCCTGGAGCGCCACCTGGGCCCAGGCGGGCCAGCAGGTCAGCGCGACCAATCTGGGCTGGAACGCGACCCTGGGCACCAATGGCTCCGCGAACATCGGTTTCGTTGGCGCCTGGTCGGGCAGCAACCCCATACCGGCGTCGTTCACGCTCAACGGCGTCACGTGCACCGGCGGCGTCCTGCCCAGCGTGACGCCGACCCGGACGACCACACCGCCGGTCGCTGACTATCCGGCGATCGTCACCTGGCTCAGCCCGACCGCCGGCGCGGTGTACACCACGCCGGGAACCGTCCCGCTGGCGGCGACCGCGACCGTGGGCGGTGGACACAGCATCACCTCGGTGTCGTTCCGGGTGGACGGCGTCACTGTGGCCCGGGGGGTCGGGACGACCGGTGACCGGTACGAGGCGCTGTGGACACCACCGATCGGGGAGCCCGGCACCAGCACCACCTTCGTGCTGTACGTCTCGGCCGGCACCGACCAGTCACTGTCTGGCGCTGCGCCGCCGTTGCTGGTCACGGTGGTGACGCCGGCGTCCACCGGCACCAACCACCCGCCGGCGGTGGCGTTGAGCACCCCCGGCGGGCAGACCTACTTCCTCGAGCCGACGACCGTCACGCTGGTCGCCGACGTCGCCGACACCGATCCCGGGGACCTCGTCAGCCGGGTGGAGTTCTACCTCGGCGCAACCCGGCTGGCCGTGACGCCGACCAACAGCGGACAGCGCTACCAGTTCCAGACGGCCCTGTCGGCCGGCACGTCGTCCACCTTCACCGTGCGGGTCCACGATTCCCACGGCGGCCTCGGCATCTCGAACCCGCTGACCCTCACCATCCGTTAGCGCCTCGGCCCTCCGTCAAGGGCTGACCAAGGTCCGGCACCCGCACCGCCTCGCGACCCCGCGAATACGGCGCCGGCGAGCACGGTGCGGCGTGAAACAGCAGTCAAGGGTCTCTCCCCGTCTAAAGCTCTCTGGTACGGACGGGATCAAGGATTATCTTCCGGTTCTGCGTGATGACATCACGGATTCACGGGATTTCTGATCACGTGCCCGCGCAATCCGCAGGTCCACAGACCCGTTGCGGCAGCAGGATCCCTCGACCACGCGATGTGCCGAGCACCCCGCGCCCGCGAGGCTGGACACACCGCCGAGCCGCATCCGGAGAGAGTGAGATCTGTCGATGAGGTTGTTTCCAAGGGCAACCTTTGTCGCCCCTGACGAGGGCGCGAGCGTGTGGGCATTCAATGGCGACCGGTACACGGTCAAGGTGCCCTCGGCCGGCACCGGTGGCGCCTTCGCGCTCATGGAGGCGGTCATCCCGCCGCTGAGCGGGCCGCCGTTGCCCATCCACCACAAGGAGGACGAGGCGTTCTACATCGTCGACGGCGAGCTGGAGGTCGTCGACGAGGACCGCACGGTGAACGCCGGACCAGGAGCGTTCGTGTGGCTGCCGCGCGGCGGGCGGCACGGGTTTCGCAACATCAGCGACAAGCACACCAAGATCCTGATGTTCTTCCTGGACGTGTACGGCATCGAGTGGGCTGCGCTCTCTGCTTTAGTGTAGTGTTCGATACAGAAATCAGTTCGCTCATGAGGGGAGTTCAGGCGTGACATCCCTGGCTGGCAAGGTCGCCTTGGTCACCGGCGGCAGCCGCGGCATCGGCGCGGCCGTCGCCACCCGGCTCGCGCAGGACGGCGCCGACGTCGCCCTGACCTATCTCGATGCCGAGGACAAGGCGAAAGCCATGGTGACCCGCATCGAGGAAACCAGCCGCCGCGGCATTGCCGTGCAGGCCGACAGCGCCGACAACGTCGCCCTCGTCGCCGCGGTCGAGCGGACCGTCGCCGAGTTGGGCCGGCTTGACATCCTCGTCAACAACGCCGGCGTGTTCCCGTATGCGCCAATCGAGGAGGTCACCCTGGAGGAAATAGATCGGACCCTCGCCGTGCACGTCCGCGGGGTCTACGTCGCCACCCAGGCCGCTGTGCGGCACATGGGCACCGGCGGGCGCGTCATCAGCATCGGCAGCTGCTTCGCAGAGCGGGTGCCGTATGCCGGGGTCAGCTTGTACGCGATGAGCAAGAGCGCCCTGATCGGTATGACGAGGGGCCTCGCCCGCGACCTGGGCCCCCGCGGCATCACCGCTAATGTCGTGCATCCGGGCTCGACTAACACCGACATGAACCCGGCGACGGGGGAGAGCGCCGACCACGAGCGGACCTTCATCGCGCTCGGGCACTACGCCGAGCCGGCCGATATCGCCGCGACCGTCGCCCACCTCGCCGGTGAGGGCGGCCGCTACATCACCGGCGCGTCGATCGCCGTCGACGGCGGCTTCGCCGCCTGACTCGTCTTCCGTTCCCGACCGCCGGCCCCGCCCGGCCGGCGGCCTTCAACGCTGGGGGAAGTGAACACCGTGCCGTGGATCCTGCTCGTCGTCGCCGGCCTGCTGGAGATCGTGTGGGCGACAGCCCTCAAACACACCGAAGGGTTCACCCGGTTCTGGCCGTCTGCCCTCGCCCTGTCGATGGCGACGCTGAGCTTCGTGCTGCTGTCCGCAGCGATGAAACAGCTCCCGATCGGTACCGCCTACGCGGTGTGGGTCGGCATCGGCGCCGTCGGCGTCGCCATCGCAGGTATTGTCACCCTGGGTGAGGCCATGTCCTGGCAGCGGATGGGGTTCCTCGCTCTCATCATCGCCGGGATCATTGGCTTGAAGGCCGTCGAGTCTTGACGGCTCGTTCGTGAGGAGGGGCTCCATGGCGACTCGGGGCCGACCCCGGTCCTTCGACCGGACCGCCGCCCTCGGCCGCGCCATGGAACTGTTCTGGGAGCGCGGCTACGAAGGCACGAGCCTGAGCGACCTGACGGCCGCGATGGGGATCGCCCCACCGAGCCTGTATACCGCGTTCGGCAGCAAGGAGGCCCTCTTCCGGGAGGCGGTCGGGTTCTACAACGCCACCCACGGTGCCGTCCCGGAGCAGGCACTCGAAGGAGGCCAAACCGCCCGCGAGTCAATCGAAGGGCTGCTGCGGCACAACGCCGTCGCGTACGTGACCCCGGGACAGCCGACCGGATGCCTGGTACTGCTTGCGGCAAGCACCGGGGCGGCCGAGAACGACGAGGTCCGCCGGTTCATGGCGCGGTGCCGAGCCGAGGACATCGCCGCCATCCGCCGCCGCATCGACCGCGGCGTCACCAACGGCGACGTGCCACCCGGCGCCGACACCGCCGCCCTCGCCTACTTCGTCGCCGCGGTCCTGCACGGCATGTCCGCGCAAGCCCGCGACGGCGCCGACCGCGCTACCCTTGACGCGGTCGTCACCTGCGCTCTCGCGGCCTGGGACGCTACCGTCAGCTCTTGCGCACGTCGAACGGCTCCGGAACCTGCACCCGGTGCGCGTTGACGTGAACCAGCCCTCGGCGGGCCATGCCGCTGTCCCTGCAAGGTTCGGTGTACCGCCATCGGTGGATCGTCAGGCCCGACGACCAGCACGGCGGGCAGACGTAGCGTCGAACGGCTAGCCCAGGGAGACAAGGACAGCGACGCTCACCGCGCGGATCGCCGAGGGCAGCCGCGGTGGTGAGCTCCGCGCGGGTACGCCTTCCGCAGGCCGGAGACCGCGATCGCTGAACTCGTCATGCGACACCATGGGCGGCCGGTCTGACACCCCCTGACGCGGCCACCGACACGCCGTTCCACCGGCTCGCGGCCAACCGCCGGTCACGAGCGCGGTTCGTGTGCTGGTTGTGGGCTGGGCGAACAGGCCGATGCGTCGCTGTTCCGGACCGAATTCGGTGGCGGCGATGGCAGCGGTCCGGTAGACCTGGAGAATCATTCGCCGCCGCAGATGGGCGCGGCAGGCGCTCGGCCACCACGAAGGAGTGACAATGCGAGCAGCTTCCACGCTCCGGACCCCTGACCGTCTGACCGTGGAGTGCTGCTGTGGCCCTGTTGAACCTCGGGATCGTCGCCCATGTTGACGCCGGAAAGACCAGCCTGACCGAACGTCTGCTCTACGAGGCGGGCGCCGTCGCCCACATGGGCAGCGTCGACGCCGGCACGACGCGCACCGACTCGATGGAGTTGGAGCGCCGGCGCGGCATCACCATCCGGGCGGCCGTCACGTCGCTCACGATCGGTGATCTGAGCATCAACCTGCTGGACACCCCCGGCCATCCCGACTTCATCGCGGAGGTCGAGCGGTCGTTGGCCGTGCTGGACGCCGCCGTACTCGTGGTCTCGTGCGTGGAGGGGGTGCAGCCGCAGACCGTCGCCATCTGGCGGGCACTGCGGCGCATCGGCGTGCCGACGGTGTTCTTCCTCAACAAGGTGGACCGCCGCGGCGCCGATGTCGACCGGGTGGTGGCCCAGCTACGCCAGCGGCTCGGCGCGCGTCCCGTCGTGCTCACCAGGGTCACCGGCCAGGGCGGGCACGCCGCCCAGGTCCGGGCCGTCGCCCTCGACGCCGACCCGCTGGTGGAGGCGGTGGCGGAGGTCGACGACGCGCTGGCGGCACGGTGGCTGGCCGACGAGCCGGTGCGCGTCCGCGAGGTTCGGCGCGCCATCCGCGCGGCGGTACGCCGCTCGGTCCTCACTCCGGTGGCGTGCGGCTCGGCGATCACCGGAGCCGGTGTGCGGCAACTGTCCCACCTTCTCGCCGACCTGCTGCCGCACGGCAGGGATCGGAACGGTCCGCTGGCGGGTACGGTCTTCGCCGTCGACCGGGACGGGCACGGCCGGCGGGCCTGGGTGCGGTTGTGGTCCGGGCGTCTGCGCGTACGGGATCGGGTGCAGCTCGCCGGAGCCCGCCCCGAGACGGTGACCCAGATCGCGGTCAGCGAGCCCGACGGCGTGGTCGTGCGCCCCTCGGTGTCCGCCGGGCAGATCGCCGCAGTGCGCGGCGTGTCGGCCCGGATCGGCCAGCACGTCGGCGACCCGCCGCGGCGGCACGTCTACCGTTTCCCGCCGCCGACCCGGCAGGCGATCGTCGAACCCGTCGACCCCGCCCAGCGTCTGGCGATGTTCGCCGGCCTGGCCGAGCTGGCCGACGAGGACCCCTTGGTGGACCTGCGGCTCGACGAGCAGCAGGCGGAGGCGGTGATCCGCCTGCACGGCGAGGTGCAGAAGGAGGTGCTGGCCGCTCTCCTGGAGGATCGGTACGGCGTGCGGGTGCGCTTCTCCGGCACGCTGACGGCCTGCATCGAACGGGTCGCCGGCACCGGAGCCGCCGAGGAGCGGGTGCAGGAGCGCGGTAACCCGTACCTGGCCGGGCTGGGGCTGCGCGTCGAGGCCGCAGCGGTCGGGCACGGCGTCGAGTTCCGACCGGGCATCGAGCCCGGCCGGCTGCCACCGGCATTCGTCGCCGCCACGGAGGAGGGCGTGCGGTCCGCGCTCCGGCAGGGCCGGTACGGCTGGCCGGTCACCGACTGCGTGGTCACCATGACGGCTTCGCGCTACTGGCCGCGACAGAGCAAGCCGCACCAGAAGTTCGACAAGTCGATCTCGTCCGTGGCTGCGGACTTTCGCAATCTCGCGCCGGTCGTGGTCGCGGCGGCGCTGCGCCGGGCCGACACCCGGGTGTGCCACCCGGTCGAGCGGTTCGACGTCAATCTTCCGCAGCACGCGGTGGAGGCGGTGCTGGCGCTGCTCGGCCGACTGGGAGCGGTGGTGGACGACACCACCGTGGTCGGCGGCTACCTGGAGGTGGGCGGCACCCTGCCGTCCTCCCGGGTGCCGCGGGTCGTCGCCGCGCTTCCCGACCTCACTGGCGGCGAGGCCGTCCTGACCACCACGTTCGACCATTACGCGCCGGTGACCGGTCAGGACCTGCCGGCGCTGCCCCGGCGCGGACCCGATCCGGGCGACCGGGAGGCGTGGTTCCGTGCCGTACCGCGGTAGGCCGCGGACGCCGATGGCCCGGCTCCTCCGTCGGGAGGAACCGGGCCGTCGGTCTGGTCAGCCGACCATCGTGTTGCTGGCCCAGGTGGGCGTTGCGTCGCTGTCGCGGTAGAGGACCAGGTTGCCGTCCTCCTGCATCCACAGGGTCGAGGCGCCGTGACCGCCGGTCCTGGTGGACCAGGTGATCGTCCCGTCGGCCCGGTAGGGTGCGACGTTGCCGTCGGAGCCGTTGACCAGCCGTACGCCGTCGCGAGTGTTGGTCGCCCAGAGCGCGGCGCCGGTGCTGCGTCGGTAGAGCACCGTGTCGCCGTCGTCCTGCACCCAGAGTTCGAAGCGGCCGTCGGAGGAGCGCAGGCCGGCCCAGCGGCGCAGGGTCTGCCCGGTACGCAGGTGGGCCGGTACGGAATCGGACAGCCGGACCGACAGATCGCTGAAGATCGGCTCCTTGGGGGCGTAGTCCCGCGTCACCACACCAAAGTTGCACTCCGGGTTGCCGGAGTCGACGCAGGCGTCCCGGTAGGAGAACAGGAAGAGCGGCCCGGCGTAGCTGAGCGTGCGCCACAGGTGCACACCTTGGACCAGGTGATCCCGGAGGGTCTCCCGACTCAGCGCGGTCGCCCCGGACGTGGGGTAGCCGAACTCAGTACCCCAGATCTTCTTCGCGCCGTCACCGTGCTTGACCATGACCGAGTGCACGTAGGCGAGTTCACCGCAGGGCGGATTCTCGCCGGACGGGCCGAAGAGATTCCACCAACGGTTGACGCACTCGGCCTTGGCCGGGCCCAGGCCGGAGTTCCACGCCGGGTACGGGTGGTGCGCCACCGCGTCGAAGTACCGGCCGTACCCGTTGCGGTAGGCCCAGTCCAGCCAGAGCGCCGACTCGTTCGGGTTGCCGGTGCTGGCGATCGGGGAGCCGTTACCTGAGCCGCCGGCGAGCACCACACACGGGCGGCGTCCACCACCGGGTCGAGCCGGTCCCAGCGCAGCGCGCAGGTGCGGCACGGCTGCACGTACCACCAGTCGAGGTCGATGCGGATCATCGGCGTGCGACCGGGCAGGTAGGCGACCATGTCGTCCAGCCTGCGGTCGAGGCTGGTGTCGAGCAGGCCGCTGCCCTCGGCGAAGCCGACGTCGAACGGGCCGTGCGTTGCCGCGACCGGCGCCCTGGCCGGCCGGCCGGTGGCATCCGCGGTGTGGCCAGAACCATCAGCATGAGCAGGGCGGGCATGGCGAACGGCAGCCAGCGGGCGGGCCGACGGATCCGGTCCGGCAACCTGCCGATCGAGCCGGTCGACACTCTGAACCTCCCCGTGACGGGACAAATCCACCGCGGACGATGCCGCAGGTGTGCATCGCGCATGCCATGGGCGCCGCCGGAGCCGGCCGGGTGCCGCGGTGTCAGGGCCGCCCGTACGGCTGGTGTCGCGTTCGCGCTCAGCGGAAGGCATCGCGCGCAACGCTGTAATTGTGTAAGCATGTAATCAAGACAGCGTAGGAGGTTGCCATGTCCCCTCGTCTCGCCCCACCCGGAACACGCCAGGACCCACCGCCCGCCGACGACGCCACCGGCTGGATCACCGGCGCGATTCCGGACGGATGGTTCTCCGAGCCACCGCAGGTGGTGATCGACCGTGACGAGATCATCATCTGGGGGCGTCTCCCCGAGCCTCACCTGGCCGACGACGCCACCGACGCCGACCGGACCGCCGCCCAGGCCGGTCGGATCCACCAGTTCCGCGAGGACACGCGCGACGACCGGATCCGGGTCGCCCGACAGGCCGAGCACCGCTACCAGCGCAAAGTGGGCTGGGGCATCCGCTGCGGCGACACCGCACAGCTCTTCACCCACCTCGCCGCGCCGGTGATGACCCGACTGCGTCAGCCCGAACGGCAGATCCTCGACACGCTCGTCGAAGCGGGCGTCGCGCGGTCCCGCTCGGAGGCGCTCGCCTGGTGCGTCCGGCTGGTCGGCCGGCACACCGACGACTGGCTGTCCCAGTTGCGCCAGGCCATGACCACGGTGGACGACCTCCGTCGGCAGGGGCCGGACGTCGCCTGACCGCCAGCCGGCGGAGTTCACCCTCCGGCCGGCGGCCGGCACGGACGGGCCCCTATGTGACGGCGGCCCGTCCGTGCCGGCCGGATCTGCCGGCACCTCCGGGTGATCTCCCTGGTTGCTCTGTCCCCGGCGATATGCGCACGCGCATCGCGCGCAGGTTGGGTAGCGTGCCGACCGTGATCGACCTTGTCGAGCGGCACTCCGTCTTCGCCGTGCTGGTCGGTCTCCGGGCGTAGGGGCTGCACAGTCCGGGTTCAGGCCACGACCGGGTCAATGAAACAAGCAGGCCGATGTGCGGGCGATCCCATGGGCGGCATGGCGGCCTTGGGTGCAACCGCGTGAGAACATCAAGATCATGAGGTCAGGACCGGAACCGCGCAGGACACCTTACGTGTCGCAAGCCTGCACACCGACAGTTGGCTGGCAGCGCACGCCCAGCGGTCGTCCGGCTTCTCGGGACGGGGAGGACGAGACGGGACCGTGAAGTGCCCTGGTGTGGTCTGACTCATCCGCCGCGCCGTACGAAGCCGGCCACCGAGGCCGGCAGTTCATCCTGCGGCTTGTCCTCGCAGCCGGGACGGACGAAGTCGAACAGGAGCACAACGCGGTCACTGGTGCCGTAGTTCCACGCCTCATGCATGACGGTGTCGTCGAAGACGAAGGTTTCACCCTCGCGCCACTGTCGAGTCTCGTCGCCGACTCGCAGCGCGCAGTGCTGCGGCACGACGAGTCCGAGATGCGCGCGGTAAACGGTGGTAACCCATCCCTGATGTGGCTTGATGTGGCGTGAGCGGGTCAGACGGCGTCCTCATGGGGCGCGCGGAACTGGAACGCTTTCGCTCACCTGGGCGACCGGCTTGTTCGCCGTGGAGTCGTCGCTGACATCTTCATCGTGGGTGGTGCCGCGATGGCGCTCGCCTATGACGCGAAACGGGTCACCAGGGACGTCGACGCGATGTTCGTCCCGCACGGAGTCGTCCTCGATGAGGCGCGTGCAGTCGCCGACGAACTGGGCCTACCGCCGTGGTGGCTCAACGAGCAGGCCAGCGTGTGTGTATCCGGCAAGGACGACCCGGGCAAGCGGCGAGTCTTCGACCACCCGGGCCTGCGCGTGATGGCCGCCTCGCCGGAGCACATCTTCGCGGTGAAAGCGCTCGCGGCGCGAACCCGCGACGTGGACGACCTTCGCGCCCTGGCGGCGCTGGCCAAGGTAGCGACGGTGGAGGACGCTATATGTCTGTGCGGCGACTTTTACCCCGACGAAGCGATCTCGCCACGGATTGACGACCGGGACCACTTAGCGGTCGTCCGCTGCCGTCACCGACTGCTCCAGGATGTCGAGGCCCTCGGCCAGTTCCTCATCCGTCAGGGTCAGGGGCGGCATCAGCTTCACCACCTCGTCGGCGGATCCGGACGTCTCCACCAGCAGCCCACGGGCGAACGCCTCCTGGGCGACCCGTCGGGCCCGCTGCGGTTCCCGGAAGGCCAGACCCCAGACCAGGCCCCGGCCGCGTGACGTCACTGTGTGCGCCCGGTGCCGACCGGTGAGTTCCGCAAGCCTCGCCTCAAGCAGGATGTCCCGTTCCGCTGTCTGCTTCTCCAGTTTGCTGTCGACCCAGAATTCCTTGAGCGCGGCCGCCGCGGTGACGAAGGCGAGGTTGTTGCCGCGGAAGGTTCCGTTGTGTTCGCCGGGTTGCCACACGTCGAGTTCGGGGCGGAAGAGCGTAAGGGACATCGGCAGGCCGTACCCGCTGATGGACTTGGAAAGGCAGACGATGTCGGGAGTGATTCCGGCGTGCTCGAAGCTGAAGAACGGGCCGGTGCGACCACAGCCCATCTGGATGTCGTCGACGATCAGCAACACCCTGCGGCGGGCGCACAGCTCGGCGAGGTCGGCGAGCCAGATCGCGCGGGCCGGGTTGATGCCGCCTTCGCCCTGCACGGTCTCCACGATGACGGCGGCCGGTAGGTCCATTCCGCTGCTGCTGTCGGCGAGCATGGTGTCGAGCAGGGTGAGCCCGGAGACCTGGTCACCGGCGAAGCCGTCGTACGGGACGCGCCAGGTGTTTCCGAGTGGGACACCGGCGCCTGCGCGCAAGGTGGCGTTTCCGGTGACGGCCAGTGAGCCGAGTGACATGCCGTGGAAGGCGCCGGTGAAGGCGACGACGGTGTGGCGTCCGGTCACTTTGCGGGCGAGTTTGAGTGCCGCCTCGACGCTGTTCGTGCCGGTGGGTCCGGTGAACTGCACGCGGTAGTCCAGGCTGCGGGGGGCGAGTACCTGCGATGCGAATTCGGCGAGGAAGTCCTGCTTGGCGGCGGTCAGCATGTCGAGGCTGTGGGTGACCCCGTCCCGCTCCAGGTAGTCCAGCAGGGCTCGCTTGAGGATCGGATGGTTGTGGCCGTAGTTGAGGGCGCCCGCGCCGGCGAAGAAGTCAAGGTAGGCGCGGCCGTCGTCGGCGAGCATTCGGCTGCCACGCCCGTGGTCGAACACGATCGGCCAGCTTCGGCAGTAACTACGGACCTCTGACTCGATAGTGGGGGCCATCATGATGTCTCCTCGGAGTTGGAGCTGCCCGTCCAGCACGGTTTCGGAGCCGCGTCGATGTAGCTGCCTGCGCCCACGGCCCTGAGCTGCGGGCCCTCGGCGACGGGGCGTTGTGCCGCCGCCCCGCCGCACGCCATGTTCGGCGGGGCGGGGCTGCGGTACGGACTCGGCCTCAGGCCCGGGCCATCTGCTCCCGCAGGCTTCGCGGCCGCATGTCCGACCACACCTTCCCGATGTGGTCCAGGCACTCCTGCTTCGACCCGGACGTCCCTTCGGCGGTCCAGCCGAGCGGCAGCTCTCGGTCGGCCCACCAGATCGAGTACTGCTCCTCGTCGTTGCGCACGACGCGGTAGACACCGTCGTCAGTCATGACCCCTCCGGCATGGTCGGGTGATCCGAATAGCTGAGCCCGATGTTGCCGGGCCTACGCGTGCCGTCCATAGAGACGAACACGCAGACGCGTAGTGCGGCTCCGTCCCTGTTCGACGGTCCGCACCTCGCGCAGGCTCTGGGCTCACGGCCGATCGCCACCTGGAAGGGGGCTCGGCATGACCGAGCGACGCCATCTGATCTCCATCGACGACCTCTCCGACGACCAACTGCGCTGGATCGTCCAGCGCGGCGCCGAGTACTCGCGTGGTTCCGCGGGAGCCGACCAGCCCCTGTCCGGGGCGGTCGTCGGCGTGCTGTTCCGCAGGACCTCCACCCGTACCCGGACCGCGTTCTCCGCCGGTGCGCTGCGTCTCGGCGCCGGCCTGATCACGTACGGCCCGAACGACCTGCAACTGGCCACCGGCGAGTCGGTGGAGGACACCGGCGCGGTGCTCTCCGGCATGCTCGACGTCCTGGTCGCCCGCACCGTCGGGCCGGAGTCCGAGCTCCGGGCGTACGCCGACCAGAAGCGCATGTCGGTGATCAACGCGATGAGTGCTGTCGAACACCCGACTCAGGCCCTCGCCGACCTCACCACGATCGTCCGGCACTTCGGTCGGGTCGAGGGCGTACGGGTGCTGTACGTGGGGGAGGGGAACAACACCGCCTCGGCGCTGACCCTCGCGCTGTCCCGGTACCCCGGCGCCGAGCTGCACCTGCGTACCCCGCCCGGGTACGGCGTGGAGCGGCGGTACCTCGACCAGGCGGCGGTGTCCGCCCGGCGTAGCGGCGCGCGGGTCGAACAGCGGCACGACCTGTCGGGCCTGCCACCGGTGGATGTCGTCTACACCACCCGCTGGCAGACCACGGGTTCGACGAAGCCGACGCCCGACTGGCGTTCCGAGTTCGCCCCGTTCCAGGTCAATGAGGCTCTGATGGCGGCCTGCCCGGGCGCGGTGTTCATGCACGACCTGCCGGCACATCGGGGCGAGGAGGTGACCGGGGCGGTGCTCGACGGGCCCGACAGCATCGCCTTCGCCCAAGCCGAGAACAAGTACCACAGCGCCCGGGCGGTCCTGGAGTGGTGCGCCGTCGACAGGCCGAGCGGCGGAGCGGGGCTGTGACCACGTTTCTCGACGACATCCTGACCCACGCCACGACCCGGCCCGACGCACCGGCGATCGTCACCCCGGACACCGCCCTGTGCTACGAGGACTTCGCCGCCCGGACCGACCGGCTGGCCCGGGCGCTGGTCGCCCGGGGCGTCGGACCGGAGCAGGTCTGCGCGGTCATGGTTGACCGGGGCCCGGAGGCCGTCATCGCGATGGCAGCCGTGCTTCGGGCCGGCGGCGCCTTCCTCACCCTCAACACCGAGCTGCCCGATCAGCGACTGGCGGCGATGGTCCGCACCGCCCAGGCCCGGTTCCTGGTCACCACAGCGGCCCGGGCCGGGCAGCACGACCTCGCCATCGACGGCCCGACCGTGTTCGTCGACGCGCCTGACGCGCCGGCACCCCTGCGACCGTTGTCGCCCCGATCGCTGGCCTACGTCAGTCACACCTCCGGTTCGTCCGGGCCGCCGAACGCGGTACTGCTGGAGCACCGTGGCGTCACCAACTACCTACGGTTCATCGTCGACGACTACCAACTCGGTCCGGACACCGTGGTGTTGCAACTCGCGCCGTTCGGGTACGACGCCTCGATCCGCGACACGTTCGCCCCGCTCGTCGCCGGCGGGCAGGTGGTCCTGGTGCCGCGCTCCACCCTGTTGCGCGCCGGTGAGTTCGTCGCGGCCCTCCGCAGGTGGGGGGTGAACACGATTCTGTCGGCCACCCCGACCTTCCTGACGTCGCTGCGGCGCAACGATCTGCCCGACCTGCGGTTGACCGTGTCCAGCGGTGAGTCGCTGCGACCGCTCCTCGTCGCCGGTGGCCGCGACCGGGTGCCCGGACGGATGATCAACCAGTACGGCCCGACCGAGACCACGATGACCTCGACCCGCTTCGCCGTGCCGCCGGTCCCGGACACGACGGTCGACCTGATCGGGACACCGATCGACGGTGTGAGCGTGCATCTGCTCGACGACGAGCTGCACGCCGTGCCGGACGGCGATGTCGGCGAGGTGTGGATCGGTGGATGTGGTGTCGCGCGCGGGTACAGCGGCCGGCCGGTGTTGACCGCTGACCGGTTCCTGCCGGACCCACACGGCCCGCCCGGCGCGCGCATGTACCGCACCGGTGACCTGGCGCGTCGGTTGCCCGACGGTGGCCTCGTGTATCTCGGCCGCATCGATCGGCAGATCAAGGTCCGGGGCTACCGGATCGACCCGGCCGAGATCGAGGGCGCGCTGCTGGCCCATCGCGCCGTCACCGGCGCGGTGGTCACCGCGGGTACCGATGCCGGCGGCCGGGTCTTCCTCATCGCGCACGTCGCCGCCGCGTCGACGCAGGTGACGGACGCAGCGCTGCGCGCCCACCTGGCGATGACGTTGCCCCACTACATGATCCCGCGACGGTTCGCCCGGATCGACCGCCTACCGACGACGGTCAGCGGCAAGACCGACCGCAGGGCGGTCACCGTGGACGGGCCATGAGGACGACAGGTGTCGGGCCCACCCTCGCGGACGTGCGCCTGGCCGCCGACCGGATCACCGGTCTGGTGGATCGCACTCCGGTGCTGCCGCTGGATTCGCGGGTGCTGATCAAGGCCGAGCACCGCCAGCGCGGCGGCTCGTTCAAGATCAGGGGCGCGGCGAACGCGATGCTCACCCGGTACGCCGACGAGGTGGTGGCGGGTTCCTCCGGTAACCACGGCATCGCCGTCGCCATGCTCGGCGCCGCGTTGGGCATCAGGGTGACGATCGTGATGGCTGCTGGGGCCAGCGACGGCAAGGCCCTGACGATCCGGGCACTCGGCGCCAGCGTGGTCCAGGTGACCGGCGGCGTGGTCGAACGCGACCGCCGGGCCGCGGACATCGCCGCGGCGACCGGGGCGGTCTTCGTGCCCTCCTCCGACGACGAACTGGTGGTGGCCGGGGCCGGCACTGTCGGGCTTGAGGTGCTCGAACAGGTGCCGGGCCTCACGACGATCTTCGTACCGACCGGCGGTGGTGGCCTGCTGGCCGGCGTCTGCCTGGCGGCGTCGGCGCTGTCCCGGCGGGTGCGGGTCGTCGGGGTGGAGCCGATGTCCGCACGCCGCTACGCCGTTTCCGTTGCCCGGGGTGCGCCGACCGAGCTGCCACCGTCCATGACGATCGCCGACGGCCTGCGCGGGCAACGACCCGGTGCGGTTCCCTGGCCGATCATTCGGCACCGGGTCGACGACCTGGTCGGCGTGACCGACGAGGCGATCACCCACGCGCTGGGTGTCCTTCGCCGAGCCGGTGTCAGCGCGGAACCAAGCGGTGCGGTAGCGCTGGCCGGCGCGCTACGGCACGGATCTGCCGGCCGTGCGGTGGTGATCGTTTCGGGTGGAAACGGCGCGGCCGGCCGCAGCAGTACGAAGAAAACAGAAGAACCTCCGGCAGAACTGCTGCCGGCGTCAACCGGTGAGTCTGCATGTTCTTCCCTGCGCTGTCTCGATGGTGCGGAGGAATCTCGTAGTAGGCGCATCGCGGCGGATGCAATTCGAGGAGCGGCTCTATGACCGAACAAACCCCCACCGGGTCAGGAGTGCTGGCGACCATCGGAGCGACACCGATCGTCGAGCTGGTGAAGCTCGACCCCGAGAGTACGTTCAGGACGTTCGCTAAGTTGGAGTCGCACAATCCGGGCGGCAGTATCAAGGACCGCTCGGCGCTGGAGATGCTGCGAGGACGCATACACGACGGGCGGCTCGTACCCGGAAGATCGGTGGTGATCGAGTCCAGTTCCGGCAATCTCGGAATCGGGCTCGCACAGGTCTGCGGGTACTACGGAATCCGCTTCATCTGTGTGGTGGACCCGCGCACCAACAAGGACAACATCGCCATCATGCGGGCGCTGGGCGCGCAGGTCGAGGTGGTCACCGATGTCGATCCGGCCACCGGAGAGTACCTGCCCGTCCGTATCCGTCGGGTGCGTGAACTCGTCGCTACGATCGATCACGCGTACTGCCCGGACCAGTATTCGAACCCGCTCAACCCGCAGGCACACCATACGACCGTACGAGAGATCGTGCGCGCCCTGCCGGACATCGACTACCTGTTCTGTGCCACGAGTTCCTGCGGCACCCTGCGGGGGTGCGCCGAATACATCCGGGCGCACCAACTGCCGGTGACCATCGTGGCGGTGGACGCGTTGGGCAGTGCGATATTCGGCCCAGCGGTCGGGTGGCGGATGATTCCCGGCCACGGCGCATCGGTGCGTCCGAAGCTGTACCGCAGCGATCTGGCCGACGTCGTGGTCCGAGTCGACGATCTCGACGCGATTGTGGCATGCCGCAGGCTGGCCGCCCGCGAGGCGATTCTCGTCGGTGGCTCGTCGGGCGCCGTCGTGGCGGGCCTGGAGCAGATGCGCGATCAGATCCGACCCGGGGCCACCTGCGCGATGGTCTTTCCCGACCGCGGTGAGCGGTACCTCGACACCATCTACGACGACGACTGGGTCTTGACGTACTTCGGTGACGTGTCGCACCTGTGGACCAAGCCCGACATGGAGGTGACGCCGTGTTGATTCTCGGAGCAGGTGAGGTCCGTTCCGTCCTCGACGGGGGCGAGCGCGATGTGGTGTCCGCGGTGGAGGCGGCGTACCGGTCGCACGCGTTGGGCCGTACCCGGGTACCGCAGTCGGTCTTCCTCCGCTTCCCCGACGGGGAGCGCGAGCGGATCATCGCGCTACCGGCCTATCTGGGAGGTGAGACGCGGACCTGCGGGGTGAAGTGGGTGTCATCCTTCCCCGGCAACCTCCACCGGGGGATGCACCGGGCCTCGGCCGTGATGATCCTGAACTCGGTACACACCGGCGTGCCGGAGGCGATCCTCGAAGCGTCGGCGATCTCGGCCGGACGTACGGCCGCGAGCGCCGCCCTGGCGGCGTCCACGCTCTCCTCGTCCAGCCCCGAATCCGCGGTGACGCTCGTCGGCTGCGGTCCGATCAACTTCGAGGTGCTGAGGTATCTGCGCACCGTGCTGCCGACGCTGGACACGGTGACCCTGTACGACCTCAGCGTCGAACGGGCGCAGTCCTTCGCCGCCGAGGCGCGGTCGGTCTGGCCGACGTTGAAGATCGACGTGGCCGAGAACGCGGCCGACGCCATGTCCCGCCACAAGCTGGTGTGCCTGGCTACGACGGCGAGCGCCCCGCACCTGGGTACCGAGCACTGCCGCCCGGGAACGCTGGTGCTGCATCTGTCCCTGCGTGACCTCACCACCGACTCGATCCGTTCCAGCGTGAACATCGTCGACGACGCGGATCACGTGTGCCGGGCTGCGACCTCGCTGGATCTGGCCCAACAGGAAGCCGGCAACCGCGACTTCATCGCCGCCTCGCTCGGCGAGGTCCTGGTGGCCGGTGAGCGGTACGTCAGAAGCGACGAAGCCGTGACGGTGTTCTCGCCGTTCGGACTCGGCTGCCTGGATCTGGCGGTGGCCGACCTGGTCCGGCGTGCGGCGTCGGGCCGCGGCCTGGGCACCACATTGGACGACTTCCTACCGACGAAGCAGCAGGTGCGCGCATGACCGACATCCTCGAAACCGACAACCAGCTCCGACTGTCGTTCGAGCAGGAGCAGCTGTGGTTTCTCGACCAGGTCCGGTCCGGCACCCAGGAGTACCTGTTGCACTGGGGATTCCGGCTGCGCGGGCCGCTGGACCGGGTGGCGCTGACCGCCGCCCTCACTGACATCGCTGGCCGGCACGAGATTCTGCGCACCCGCTATTCGACTGTTGACGGACAGCCGGTGCAGATCATCGACGAGCCGGTGGCGGCTGACCTCACGGTGGTGGACCTCACCGGGCACCCGGCAGCTAAACAGGACCGACGGGTACGGGAGATCGGCGAGGCGGCGGTGACCACGCCGATCGACCTGCGTGGATCAGCTCCCTGGCGGCTGACCCTCGTGCAGCTTTCCCCCGCTGACGCGATCTTGATGCTGGTGGTGCATCACATCGCCTTCGACGGCCCGTCGCTGGGAATCCTCGCCCGGGAACTGGGCCTGCTCTACGCGGCCCATGCCGCCAGCGAGCAGTCGCCGCTGGCGCCGCTGGAACTCCAGTACGCCGACTTCGCCGACTGGCAGCGGAGCCGATGGGACGCGAACGACGCGGCGTTCGTCCGGCACCTGGACTACTGGCGTGAGCGACTGGCCGGACTGCCGTCACTGGAGCTGCCCACGGACCGGCAGCGCCCCGCCGCCTGGGAGCCGGCCGGCGACGTGGTGGCGTTCGCGGTGCCGGCCCCGTTGGCGGCCCGGATCAGCGCCGTGGGACGCGCCGCCCGAGCGACCCCGTTCATGGTGTTCCTGGCCGTCTACCAGCTTCTGATCAGCCGTTACGCGGACCAGCTCGACTTCGGCGTCGGGGTGTCGACAAGCGGGCGGAACCGGGTCGAGCTGGAACCGGTGATCGGCTCGCTCGCGCAGACTGTGGTGCTGCGGACCGACCTGTCCGGCGATCCCACCTTCGTCGAGTTGCTCGGCCGGGTCCGCGAGACGGCCCTGGACGCCTTCGAACACAAGGACGTACCGCTGCAACGCCTGGCCGCCGAACTGTCGCCGGACCGCGGCCTGTCCCGCAACCCGCTCTTCCAGGTCGGGTTCGCGGTCCTGAACGGCCAGGGGGAGCCGCTGAGTCTGCCCGGCATCGAGGTCGACTGGGTGCCGACCCCCGTACGCAGTGCCATCTTCGACATGTCGCTTCAGATGACCGAGGAGCCGGACGGATCCTGGGTCGCCCGGATCACCTATCCGACCGCGCTCTTCGACCGGGCCCGGATCCAGCGGATGGCCGACAGCTACGTGGCGCTGCTGGAGAACCTGGCGGCGGCGCCGGAGACGCCGCTGCGCGACGTGCCGACGGTGACCGGCGCGGAACAGCAGCAGTTGCTCGGCTGGCACCCAGCACCGCGCGGAGCGACCGACGCGCTGCTGCCGGATTTGTTCCGCGCGCAGGCCGAGGCCACGCCGGACGCGGTGGCCGTGGTCTGTGGTGACACCGAGCTGACCTACGCCGAGCTGAGGTCCAGGACTGACAACCTGGCCAGCTTCCTGCGCCTTCGCGGAGTCGGCGCGGAGACCGCCGTCGGCGTTGCCCTGCACCGCGGTACCGATCTCGTGGTCGCGCTGCTCGGCTCGCTCACCGCCGGCGCGGTCTACGTCCCGCTCACACCCGACCTGCCCGACGAGCGACTCGAGTTCATGATCGAAAATGCGGGCGTCGAACTGGTGCTCACCGACACGGCGCTGCGACAGCGGATCCCGCAGCAGACCCCGGTGGTGGTGCTCGACGAGCAGTGGGACGACATCGCACGCGCCACGCCACCGCCGCCGGTGGCGTGCGACGCCGCGAACGCCGCCTACGTCATGTACACGTCCGGCTCCACCGGTCGCCCCAAGGGCGTCGTGATCAGTCACGGCGGGATCCGGAACCGGGTGCTGTGGGCGGTGGACCGGTTCGGGCTCACCAGTACCGACCGTGTACTCCAGAAGACGACAATCGGGTTCGACGCGTCGATGTGGGAGTTCCTGGCGCCGCTGGTGTCCGGCGGTTCTGTGGTGATGGCGCCGCGGGACGCGCACCGCGACACGGCGGTGATGGTCGGTGCCCTCGCCGCGTACCGGATCACCGTGGTGCAACTCGTCCCGTCCGTGCTGCGCACCGTGGTCGAGGAGCCGGAGCTGGCCGCCTGCGACGCGCTGAGGCTGGTCTGCTCGGCCGGCGAGCCGCTGCCGACCGAACTGTGCGAGCGACTGCTCGGCGTGCGGGAGGTGGAGCTGTACAACACCTACGGCCCGACCGAGTCCTCGATCGACGTGACCGCGTGGCGCTACGCGCGTGGCGAGAGCGACGGTACGGTTCCGATCGGTGCCGCGCTGCCCGGCGTCGACCTGTACGTGGTGGACTCCGCCGGCCGGCTCGCGCCCATCGGCGTACCGGGTGAGTTGTGTATCGGCGGTGTCGGCCTCGCCCGCGGTTACGCCGGGCGCGGCGACCTCACCGCCGAACGCTTCACCCCGAACCCCTTCGCCACCCGGCCCGGCCAGCGGTGGTACCGCACCGGAGACCTCGCCAGGTGGCGTGACGACGGGGTCCTGGAGTTCGTCGGCCGCCTCGACGCGCAGGTCAAGGTGCGGGGGGTGCGTGTCGAACCCGGTGAGGTGGAAGCCGCGCTGCGGGCGCATCCGTCGGTCGCGGCGGCCGTGGTCACCTCGTACCGGTCCGTCACCGGTGACCTGGAACTCGCGGGCTACGTGGTGCCGACCGCCGGGGCTACGGTGGAGACCGACGAGTTGTCTGGATTCCTCGGCACGCGGCTGCCCGCCGCGATGGTTCCCGCCAGCATCGTCCCGCTGGCCGCGCTGCCGTCGCTGCCCAACGGAAAGGTCGACAGGTCGGCGCTGCCGCCCCCCGGCAGCCGCCCACCCGGCGACGACCCGGATCACGTCGAGCCCGATGACGTAGCCGCCGGTCACGTCGCCCCACGGACGGCGACCGAGCGGGCCGTCGCCACCCTCATGGGTGAGCTGACCGGGGTCGAGCGGGTCGGCGTCGCCGACGACTTCTTCGCGCTGGGTGGGCATTCGCTGCTGGCGATCCGGCTCGCGCACCGGTTGCGCCGCAGGTTCGGGCTGGAGCTGACGGTGGCCACCCTGTTCGAAGGACGGACCGTGGAGCGGGTCGCCGCGGCGATCGACGCGGGCACGACACCCGACAGTGAGCCGCAGATCGTGCCCGTACCCCGCGACGGCACCCTGCCGACCTCGTTCGGCCAGCAACGACTGTGGTTCCTGGACCAGCTCGAACCGGGCAGCGCGGAATACCTGATCCCGATGGTGTACCACCTCACCGGAACGCTTGACACCGCGACGCTGCGCCGCGCGGTGGAGCAGGTCAGCGCCCGGCACGAGGTGCTGCGCACCCGCTACGTCGGGGACAGCGGTGTTCCGCTGCAACTCGTGGATCCGCCCGGCCCGGTGCCCTTCGACGTGGTGGACCTGACCGGCACCGCGGACGCCGCGAAGCGCGCCAGGACGATCATCGAAGCGGTGAGCGCCAGGCCGTTCGACCTCACCCACGAGCGTCCGCTGCGGGTCACGGTCGTGCACACGGCGGCCGACGAACACCTGGTCGCGATCACCCTGCACCACATCGCCTTCGACAACTGGTCGCTGGGCATCTTCCTGCGCGAGCTGAACGATGCGTACGTGGCCGGGCTCACCGGTACCCCCTGGTCGACGCAGCCGCTTGCGGTGCAGTACGCCGACTTCGCCGCCTGGCAACGCGACCGGCAGGCCGACGGCACCATCGGCAACCAGATCGAGCACTGGCGAAACCGGCTCGCCGGGCTCGTTCCGGTCGAGCTGACCCCCGACCGGCCCCGCCAGCCCGGGCGTGACCTGCGCGGCGAACTGTTCATCGTCGACATACCGCAGGACACCGGAGCAGCAGTACGCGAGCTGGGCAACCAGACCGGCGCAACTCTGTTCATGGTGCTGCTGGCCGCGTTCGACGTGCTGCTGAGCCGCCACACCGGCCGCACCGACATCGCGATCGGCACCCCGGTCGCCGGTCGGACGCGGCCGGAGACCGAGGACCTGGTCGGCTTCTTCGTCAACAACCTCGTGGTCCGGGCCGACCTGGGCGGGAACCCGACCTTCCTCGACCTGGTCGACCGGGTCCGCCGGAGCGCCCTGGAGGCGTTCGCCAACCAGGAGGTGCCGTTCGAACACCTCGTCGACGCCCTGCAACCGGACCGCGACCTGTCCCGCAACCCGCTGTTCCAGATCATGTTCGAGGTGCAGCACACCGGTGCCGGTAACGCGACGTCCACCCTCGCCGGGTGCGCCGCGACCGGCCTGGACAGCGGCCTGTCGGTGGCCAAGTTCGACCTCACCCTGTCCGTGATGGAGCAGCCGGACGGCCGGCTGGAGTGCTGGTTCGAGTACGCCACGGCGCTGTTCGACAGCTCGACGATCGAACGCCTCGCAGGCCAGTACCTGCGCCTGCTGGGCGGCGTGACCGCCGCCCCGCAGACCCGGATCAGCGAGCTGGATCTGCTGTCGGCCGACGAACGCCACACGATCGTGCACCAGTGGGCGGACCCCGACGCGGACCGGCTGGACCTGCTCGACCCGCCCGGCGAACGGCACCTCTCGGTACCGCAACTGTTCGAACAGTGGGCGGCCCGGACTCCGGAGGCGACCGCCGTGGTGTTCGGTGCCGAGCGGCTCGGCTACGCCGAGCTGAACGCCCGGGTCAACGAGCTGGCGCACCAGTTCCGTGCGATGGGGGTCGGTCCGGAGGTCATCGTCGGCTCGTGCCTTCAGCGCGGGATCGCACCGGTCGTGGTGCTGCTGGCGGTGCTCAAGGCCGGCGGGGTGTACGTGCCGTTCGACCCGGAACACCCGCCGGAGCGGCTGCGCTACATGCTCGCCGACGCCGGAGCGCACCTGGTGGTGACCACCGGCGCGTTCGCCGACCGGTTCGCCGGGCACGACCGGCCGGTGCTGGTCGTCGACGACGGGGACCGGGCGAGCGGCCGGCCAACGGCCGACCCGGCATCGGTCACCGTTCCGGACAACCTCGCGTACATCATCTACACGTCCGGGTCGACCGGCCGCCCCAAGGGCGTGACGATCTCGCACCGGGCGTACGCGCACCACTGCCGGGTGGTCGCCGACCAGTACGGCATCCGCCCGGGCGAACGGGTCGTGCTGCTCTCGGCACTCACCTTCGACGTCGCGATGGATCAGGTCGGCGCCACCCTGGCCGCCGGTGCCACGATCGTGGTGAGCGACCCGGTCTTCTGGGCGCCGAGCGAGCTGCCGGCCAAGCTGGCGCAGTACGGCGTGACGATCATGGAGATCACCCCGGCGTACTACCGGGAGATGATGGAGTCCGGCGTGGACCGGCTCACCGGGCTGAAGCTCGTCAACGTCAGCTCGGACGTGGTGACCGTCGCCGACGCCCAACGCTGGGCGGCGACCGGCCTACCCGGCCGGTTTCTCTGCACCTACGGGCCGACCGAGGCGACCGTCACCTGCATGTTCAACCCCGTGTCGGGCGATCTCGCCGACGAGCGCAGCACGGCCACCCTGCACATCGGCCGTGCGGCCGCCGGTACCCGGGTGTACGTGCTCGACGCGGAGCTGCGTCCGCTCCCGGTGGGGGTACCCGGCGAGCTGTACCTCGGCGGCGTGCGCCTGGCCCGTGGCTACCACTACCGGCCGGAGCTGACCGCTGAGCGTTTCGTGCCCGATCCGTTCGCCACCGAACCGGGAACGCGCCTCTACCGCACCGGCGACCTGGTGCGGCTCCGGCCGGACGGCGCTGTCGACTTCCTCGGCCGCCTCGACACCCAGGTGAAGATTCGGGGTTTCCGGATCGAACTCGCCGAGATCGAAGCCGTGTTGGCCAGGCACCCCGCGGTGTCCGCGGCCGCCGTCGTCGCGAAGGACGTCGGGCCCGGCGACAAGCGGCTCGTCGCCTACCTGGAGTGGCCCCAGGACACCGGACCCGACCTCGACGAGCTGCGGGCGTACCTACGCGAGTCGCTGCCCTCGTACATGATCCCGTCGGCCTGGGTCACCGTCGCGGCCCTGCCGCTGTCACCGAGCAAGAAGGTCGACCGGGCGGCGCTGCCAGATCCAAAACCTTCCGAACTCGACCGCGGCCGCGGGTACGTGGCACCGCGGGACCCGGCGGAGGAGACCATCACCGGGATCTGGTCGGACATTCTCGGCGTCGACCGGGTCGGCGTCGATGACGACTTCTTCGGGCTCGGTGGCCACTCGTTGCTGGCCACCCGGGTCCTGGCCCGGCTGCGGGCGGCCTTCGCCGTGGAGGTCCCGCTGCGCTGCCTGTTCGAGGCGACCACCGTGGCCGAGCTGGCGGTGGTGGTGACCGACCTGATCACGGCGGAACTCGACGAGTTGACCGACGCCCAGATGAGCGAACTGCTTTCCCAGGATGGTGCCCCGTGACTGAGACAATCGATCGAGCCGGTCTGCGCGCGGAGTTGCTTCGGCGCAGGCTCGTAGGTGCCGCGAACGCCGCGCCGGACGAGGGGATCACCCGGGTCTCGCGTGAGACGCCGCCCGCGCTGTCGTTCGCGCAGCGCCGGCTGTGGATTCTCGACCAGGTCCGGCCGGGCGGTACGGAGTATCTGGCCAGCGCCGGCCTGCGCCTGTTCGGGTCGTTGGAACCCGGCGCACTGCGCGCGGCGCTGGACGCAATCGTGGCCAGGCACGAGGTGCTGCGCACCCGCTACGTGGTGGTCGACGGTGAACCGGGCCAGGTGATCGACCCTCCGCAGCCGGCCACGCTGCACGAGGTGGACCTGCGTGGCCTCGACCCCGCCGCCCAGGACGAACGGATCGCCGGCTGGATGACCCACGACCGGGCACCCGTCGACCTGGCGACCGGCCCGGTGCTGACCGGAACCCTCGCGCGGCTGGCCGACGAGGAGCACGCGCTGGTGGTGACCCTGCACCACATCGCCTTCGACGGCTGGTCCGAGCAGGTGCTGTGGCGTGAGCTCGACCGGTTGTACACCGCCGCGCTGGCCGGCGGGCCGTCCCCGCTGGCGCCCCTACCGGTGCAGTACGCGGACTTCGCCGCGTGGCAGCGCGATGCGATGTCCGGTGCCAAGCTGGACCGTCAGCTCGACTACTGGCGGCAGGCGCTGGCCGGCGCCACCGCGGTGGAACTGCCGCTCGACCGGCCCCGCCCACAGGTCCGGGACAGCGCCTGCGGCCTGGTCCCGATCGCGGTGTCCGCGCCGGACGCCCGAGCCCTGCACGAACTCGCCCGCCAGTCCGGCGCGACGCCGTTCATGGCGCTGATGGCCGTGTACGCGATCACGCTGGGCCGGTTCGGCCGGAGCAACTCCATCACGATCGGCACCCCGGTGGCCTGTCGCGACCGGGCCGAGGTGCAGGACCTGATCGGCTTGTTCCTCAACACGCTGGTGCTGCGCACCGACCTGTCCGGCGACCCGTCCTTCCGCGAGGTGCTCCGGCGGGTCAAGGAGATGGCGCTCGGCGCCTACGCCCATCAGGAACTCCCGTTCGAACGGCTGGTGGACGAGCTGGCCCCGGTGCGCGACGCGTCCCGGACCCCGCTGTTCTCGACCATGTTCCTGTGGGCCAACGGGGACTCCACGGCCCGCCGCGTCGGCGAACTACGCGCCGAGGAACTGCCGGTCGGCGAGAGCGACGCCAAGTTCGACCTGACGCTGGTGGTCGTCGACCAGCCCGACGGCACCCTCACCGGCTTCCTGAACTACGCCACAGCGCTGTTCGACCGGGACACCGTCGAGCGGTTCGCGAGCCACTTCACCACTCTCGTCGGCAGCATCGCGGCCACGCCGGACGCACCGATCAGCCAGCTGGTCGAGTCCCCACCGGCGGAGCGGGAGCTGGTGGTGCGGACGTGGAACGAGACCGAGGTGGCGTACCCGACCGGCACCCTGCCGGAGCTGTTCGCGCGACAGGTGGCCCGGACCCCGGCCGCCGTCGCCCTCCGCTTCGAGGGCGAGGACGTCTCCTACGCCGAGCTGGACCGGCGGACCGACCGACTGGCGCGGTACCTGGTCGACGCAGGCGTCGGGCCGGAGTCGATCGTCGGCGTGTGCCGCCGACGCGGTATCGAGCTGGTGGTGGCCCTGCTGGCGATCCAGAAGGCCGGCGGCGCCTACCTGCCGCTGGACCCGGACCACCCGGCCGAGCGCCGGGACTACATGTGTGCCGACGCCGGTGTCACCATCGTGCTCACCGACGGCGAACCGGCCATCACCGGCAGCGGATCGGCATCGGCGAGCACGACCCCGGCGGGGCCGGACCACCCGGCGTACGTGATCTACACGTCCGGCTCGACCGGCCGGCCCAAGGGCGTCGTGGTCACCCACCGCGCGATCGTCAACCGGCTGCGCTGGATGCAGGACGCCTACCGGCTGGACGACTCCGACCGGGTGCTACAGAAGACCCCGTACAGCTTCGACGTCTCGGTGTGGGAGTTCTTCTGGCCCCTGATCACCGGGGCCACGCTGGTGATCGCCCGGCCCGACGGCCACCGCGACCCGCACTACCTGGCCGACCTGATCGCCACCGAGCAGGTCACCACCCTGCATTTCGTACCGTCGATGCTGCGGGTGTTCCTGGCCGAGTCGTTCGGGCCGCTGCCGTCGGTGCGCCGAATGATCTGTAGCGGCGAGGCGCTCCCCGCCGACCTGGTTGCCGCCGTCCAAGAGCGGATCGGCTGCGAGCTGCACAACCTCTACGGGCCAACCGAGGCGGCCGTCGACGTCACGGCGGTGCGGTGCGTGCCCGGGACGCCGGTCACCATCGGACGGCCGATCGCCAACACGCGCGCCTACATCGTCGACGAGAACCTGCGACCGGTCCCGATCGGAGTGCCGGGTGAGCTGCTGCTGGGCGGCGTGCAGTTGGCCCGCGGATACCTCAGCCGCCCGGGGCTCACGGCACAGCGGTTCGTTCCCGACCCGTTCGAGGAGTCCGGCGGTGGAGGGCGGTTGTACCGCACCGGTGACCTCGCGAGGTACCTGCCGGACGGCCGGATCGACTACCTCGGCCGGCTCGACGACCAGGTGAAGATCCGTGGGCACCGCGTCGAACTCGGCGAGATCGAGGCGGTGGCGGCGGAGCACCCGGGAGTGTCCGCGGTCGCCGTCGCGGTGCACGACGGCCAGCTCGTCGGCTACCTCGTCGCCCGGGACACGGACGCCGGCGTCGAGGTGAGCGACGTGGCGTCGTTCCTGCGCTGTCGACTGCCCGAGGCGATGATCCCGAGCCACTGGCAGCTGCTGCCCGCGCTGCCCCTGACCACCAGCGGAAAGACCGACCGGCGCGCGCTGCCGGCCCCGACACCTGGCCGTGCCTGGGCGACCGGAGCGTACGTCGCCCCCCGCACCGGGGCCGAAGGCGTCGTCGCCGAGGCGCTCGCGGCGGCGCTGGGCATCGAACGGATCGGTGTGCACGACCGGTTCTTCGACGTCGGGGGTGACTCGATCCGTGCCATCCGCGCGATCGGAACCCTGCGCCGGGGCGGGCTGAACCTGTCGGTGCAGGACATCTTCACGCACCAGACCGCGGCGCAGCTGGCGACGCTCGCCGACCGTCCGGCGACCGGTGCGGACGAGCCGCCGGTCGGCCCGTTCGAGCAACTCGACCCGGCCGACCGTGACCGGCTCCCCGACGGCCTGGTGGACGCCTACCCGATGGGTCAGGTGCAGGCCGGCATGGTGTACGAGATGCTGGTCAACAGCTCGCACCCGGCATACCAGAACGTCACCAGCTTCGACATCGTCGACGACGGCCCGTTCTCGCTGGCCGCGTTGCAGCAGGCCGCGCAATGGCTGGTCGACCGGCACGAGATCCTGCGCACCACGTTCGACGTGTCCGGCTACACCGAGCCGATGCAACTCGTCCACGCCGAGGCGCGGGTCGAGGTGGGCTTCGACGATCTGCGCGAACTCCCGGAAGCTGAGCAGCAGGACATCCTGGAGCGGTACCGGGAGACGATGAAGCTGGCGATGCTGCCCATCGATCACGCGCCGCAACTGCGCTGGCACGTGCACCGCACCGGGGAGCGGACGTGGGTACTGACCCACACCGAGTGCCACGCCATCCTGGACGGCTGGAGCCACCACTCCCTCATCGCCGAGCTGCGGGACACCTACCGGGCGATCCGGGACGCGGACCCCGATGCGCTGAAGCCCCCGCCCCCGGGGCGGTACGCCGACTTCGTCAGGTTGGAACGGCGATCGCTGTCGGCCGGACCGGACGAACGGTTCTGGCGGAGCCGGGTCGGCGAGTACGACCAGATCGCGTTGCCAGCGGACACCGCCCCGGCCGGCCACGGCGCGGTGCCGGAGCTGCGGATGTCCTGGCGGCATCTCGAACCGGGGCTGCGTGAGCTGGCCGCGCGGACGCAGACCTCGCTCAAGGCCGTGCTGCACACCGCGCACCTCGCGATGATCGGCGTCATCACCGGCCAACGGCGGTTCTTCAGTGGTCTGGTCGTCAACGGCCGGCCCGAACTGCTGCGCGGCGACGAGGTGATGGGGATGTACCTCAACACGGTGCCGTTCGCGGTGGACCTGCGTACGCCCCGGTGGCGCGACCTCGTGCGCGCCGTGTTCGCCGAGGAGCTTGCCGTCTGGCCGCACCGGCGCTACCCGATCCCCGCGATGCAGCGCGCCTGGGGCACCGGTACGCCGCTGATCAGCAGCATCTTCTCCTACCTCGACTTCCACGTGCTCGACGCGCAGGAGGACGTTTTCGGCACGGTCGTCGACGACAGCCCCAACGAGTTCACACTGGTCACGTTGACCTTCCCGGGCGAGCTGCGACTGGAGTGCCGGGCCGGCTGGGCGACCCAGGAGCGGCTGACCGCCCTGGGCGAGACCTTCCTCGAACTGCTCACCGCGATGATCGCCGACGACGGCGCGAACCCGGTCGACCTCAGCTCGACCCCGGCGCACCGGTTCACCGAGCCGCAGCAGGACTGGCCCGCCCTGCCCGAGGCGTGCGTCACCGACCTGTTCACGACCCGGGCGCAGGCCCGGCCGGCCGCCGTCGCAGTCGAGTGCGGCGATTCGCGCCTGACCTACGGCGAGCTCGACGCCCGGGCCAACCAGTTGGCGTGGGCGCTTCGTGAGCACGGCGTCGGCCTGGAAACGCCCGTCGCGGTCTGCATGGACCGCGGGATCGACGCGGTGGTCGCGCTGCTCGGCATCCTCAAGGCCGGCGGCTGCTACCTGCCGCTCGACCCCAAGTATCCGGACGGCCACATCGAGTACCTCCTCGACGATTCCGGCGCCCAGGTCCTGGTGAGCGGGCCGACCCACGCCCACCGTCTCGCGGCGCGTGCCGGGCTGACCACGCTGAACCTGGGCTCCGGCTGGTGGTCGGACGGCAGCCGGCCGACCACCGCGCCACAGGTGACGCTGTCACCGGAGAACCTCGCCTACATCACGTACACGTCGGGGTCCACCGGACGTCCGAAGGGCGTGCTGGTCCCGCACCGCGGCGTCGTCCGGCTGGTGCACGGGCAGGACTACGCGCAGCTGGACGCCGACCAGGTCATGCTGCAAGCCGGCACGCTCGCCTTCGACGCGTCGACGTTCGAGGTCTGGGGCGCGCTGTGCAACGGGGCGCGGCTGGTCGTCTCCCCGGAAACGCCGACCGCCGACGAGCTCGACGAGCTCCTGCGCCGGCACGGGGTGACAGTGCTGTGCCTGCCCACCGGCCTCTTCACCACCATGATGGACGTTAGGCCGCAGGCGTTGGCCGGGATACGGGAAGTGGTGGTCGGTGGCGAGGTGCTGCCGCCGTTGCAGGTGCGCAAGGCGATGGAACACGGCGTGCTGGTCAGCAACGGGTACGGCCCGACCGAAAGCACCACGTTCGCCACCGTCAATCCACGGATCCCACTGCCGGCGCTCACCGACGTCATTCCGATCGGGAAGCCGATCCATCACACCTACGTGCACGTCGTCGACGAGAACCTCGACCCTGTCCCGTTCGGCGTGCCGGGGGAGCTGCTGCTGGGGGGCCCGGGCGTCGCGCGCGGATACCAGAGCCGTCCGGACCTGACCGCCGAACGCTTCGTACCTGACCCGTCCGGACACGCGCCGGGAAACCGGCTCTACCGCACCGGGGACATGGTCCGCCAGGATCCGGACGGCACGATCCACTTCGTCGGGCGGCGCGACCACCAGGTGAAGATTCGTGGACACCGCGTCGAGTTGGGCGAGGTGGAGGCCGCGATCGCCGAGCTGCCCACGGTGCGGGCTGCCGCGGCGGCGGCGTACCTGGGCGTGGACGGCACCAAGCAGCTCGTCGGGTACGTCGTGCTCGACGAGGGCGGCCCGGCCGACCCCGCCCGGCTCGGTGACGTGATGCGCAGCAGGGTGCCCGGCTTCCTGGTCCCGACGGCCTGGGTCCGCCTGGACCGGCTCCCGTTGAACAACAACGGCAAGCTCGACCGGGCCGCGCTGCCCCGGCCGGCGGCGGGAACGTCGGTACGGGAATACAGCGCGCCGCGTACGCCCACGGAAGTGGCCATCGCCGAGGTCTGGACCGAGGTCTTCCACCTGCCCCGGGTCGGCCGTGACGACGACTTCTTCGACCTGGGCGGGCACTCGCTGCTGACGTTGCGGGCGATCGCGATGCTGCGGGACCGGCACGGCATCGAGACGACAGTGCGAACCTTCGTCGAGCACCGCACGCTCGCGGCGCTCGCCGCGTCGATCGACGGCGAGCGGCAGCCGGTCACGGCGTTGCTCTGGCTGCGCCGGACCGGCGACCAGCCGCCACTGGTGTGTGTGCACCCCGGCGGCGGCAGCGCGCACTGGTACCGGCGGCTGGCCGAGCACCTCGATCCAAATCTGCCGGTGGTCGCCTTCGAATGGCCGGGCCGCGACCCGTCGACCGGCTCGGTGCCGTCCACCGAGGACATGGCGACCCGCTACCTCGCGGAGTTGCGGGAGGCGGTCCCGCAGGGGCCGTACCGGATCTTCAGCTGGTGTGGTGGCAGCGGGGTGAGCACCGAGATGGCCAGCCGACTGCTGGCCGAAGGCGAGGAGGTCACCTTCATCCTGCTCGACCCGGGGCAGGACGCCTGGCAGAAGGAGCACCTCTGGTCGGAGTACGGGCTGATCAAGCAGTGTGTGACGAACCTGGAGCGGCTCGACGCGGCGCCGCCGGACGAGGACACCTCGGTGCTCCGGCAGGAGACGCTGGCGCTGCTCGAACACATCGTGGACGACATCGTCGGCAACGACGGGATCACGCTCCCCGAGCGGGGCGCGGGAACGATGTGGCTGCCCGGCGCGCGGATGTGGGAGGAGGTGATGGAAATGGTGCTGTCCTACCGGGACCGCCCGTACGCGGGTCACCTGGATCTGATCGTCAGCGACGAGCTGGCGCTGGGCGAGCACGAGGTCGTCAGCTCCGGCCAGAGCTACCACGACTACCTCCAACGGTGGCGCGAGCGGACCGCCGGGCTGGGGGTACACCGGGCGAAGGGTGAGCACTTCTCGGTCATGAAGGAATACGTGGCGGACCTCGCCGGCATTCTGACGGGGCTGATCGACAAGCCGGCCGGCCGACGGTGAACGGCATGTCGACCGCGCCGTCTCCCGCACCGGGCACCACCAGACGGGTCCTTGCGGCGGTGTATGCCGCCGGCGCCGGGTCCGCCGTCGGGACCCAGATGACGACGCTCGCGCTGCCGTGGCTGGTGCTGGAGAGCACCGGCTCGGCACCGCGGGCGGGTCTGGTCTTCGCCGTGTCGGTGCTCCCCATGGCGGTGCTCGGATTCGCGGGCGGCGAGGTCATCCAACGGTACGGCGCACGCCGAACCATGGTGGTCATCGACTTCGCGCAGTTCGTGGCCATTGGTTCGATACCTGCGCTGGCCGCGGTGGGCCTGCTCAGCTTTCCCCTGCTCCTGACGATCGTCGCGGTGATCGGCGTACTCGGAGTGCCCTACTTCGCCGCGCAACGTGACCTGGCCACCGAACTCGCCGGTCCGGACCCGAAGGCGCTGATGCGGGCGAACAGCGTGCTGGAAGGGTGCTTCAACATCGCCGCGTTGGCCGGCCCGGCCATAGCGGGCGTGCTGATCGCGACACTCGGCGCGGAGAAGGTGCTGTTGTTCGACGCCGTGACCTCGGCGGTGTCGGGTCTGCTGTTGTGGTGGTTTGTCCCGCGTTCGCGGCGGACGGAGCCGGCGACGTCGGCACCGCAGGAGCGGCAGACCCCGGACCACTCGGGAATCCTGGCCGGGGTACGCGCATTGCTCCGGGACGACTTCCTGCGACGGGTGATGGTCACGACCGTCAGCTTCGGCTTCCTCATGCGGGTCCTGATGCTCGCGCTGCCGCTGCTGGCGTTCGCCCGCTTCGCCGGCGATGCCAGGGTTGGTGGGGTGCTGCTCTCCGGCTTCGGTGCCGGCGCGGTCGCCGGGGCGGCCGTCAGCTATCTGATCGGCAGCCGGTTGTCCCCGACGATGGTCTTCGGGCTGGCCGCCTTCCAGCTCGTCCTGCCCTGGTGGGTGCTGCTGTTCGACGTGCCGGTGCCGGTCCTGGTCGTCGCGCTCGCGGTGTCCGGTGCGGCGCTTCCGTTGTCCAACGCTCCGTTCTTCAGCATCCTGGCCACCCGGTTCGCGGCGGACATCCGGGCCAAGGTGATCCAGGCGGTCATGACCATCAGCAACATCGCCGGCCCGCTGGGCTTTCTGGCCGGCGGGATGGCGATCGGCCGCTTCGGCGTGACGACGACCCTGCTCGTCCTCGCGGCCCTGTCCACCCTCGCTGCGGTCAACCTGGTGGTGGCACTGCGGCACTTCAATCCGGTGGCGCTGACCAGCCCACGGCCCGAGCCTGCGGCGGCAGCTGCTCGGTAGCCCGCTCGGGCCCAGTGCCCGCGAACCAATGTTGTTTCCTTGCGGAACGGTTCACCCGACATACGTGAAGGATGTGATGTCCGGGCCGATGTCGGCCCGGACATCACCGGGTGATGACGCGGAGGAAGCGCCCTGGTGCCTGGTCCTCCGACGACGATCGCGCGGGCGTAGCTCAAGGGCAGAGCTTCAGTCCGGCCGGTGCGGTGTGACGCCCACCCGGTGCGGGCGGTTGCGAGGACGCGGTGCGCAAGTGCGGCCCACCCGGTGACCGAAGGTCAGCTATGCGCTGATGGGCGCGGTTGCAGGTTCGCAACCGCGCCCATCAGGTGGCCGGTGGGGTGCCGGCCGGGCTCGCAGTCTGTCGGGTCGAGGCACTCCTCAGGCCAGCGTCGACGGGGTTTCCGTCTCGATCGCCGCGACGGCCAGCAGCCGACCGCTGGCGGAGTCCCGCAGTTCCAGGTCGGCGATCTCGGAGAGCGGGTCGGTGACGTTCTGCCACCTCCGGGCGGTGACGGTGAAGAGCGAGCCCAGGTCGGCGTTGCCGAAGAAGCCCACCTTCTGATCGATCACCCGCCGCTGGAGGAACTGCCGCTCGGTGCGGCCGAGCCCACGCCACAGACGCAACAGCGCCGTGTCGAAGATCGAGAAGTACGAGGCGAAGTAGACCAGACCGGCGCCGTTGATGTCCCGCACGGCGTCCAGTGCGTACTCGAAGGACAGCTCGCCCCCGGCGACCGCGAATCCCGGCGGCGCCGGGGTGAGGAAGCTGCCCGCACCGCGGGCGCGGCCGACGAGCGTACGCGGTGAGAACTGATTGGGCAGTCGCGGCAGGTCGGCGTTGTCGAAACCAGCGGGGATGGTTTCGGAGAGAACCCGGTTGCTGCCCGGATTGCCGCGCGCGATCCACCGGTTGAGCGTCTCCGCGTACATGCACTCCGGGTCCGGCGTCTCGTAGACCTCCGCCGGATCGAGGAACGCGGTGCCGAGGCCGGAGCCGGCAGGCGCGAGCCGGTGCAACGTCAGAACCGAGCCGCCGCCGAACTGGAAGACCCTCGACGTCACCTCAAGCTCGTCACCGAAGGCCAGGCCGTGCGGATGAACGACCTTCCCGCCCCGGACCCGGTAGTAGTAGAACGAGAGATAGGTCGGTTGGCCTTCGGCGGTACGGGCGGCGTGCACGTTGGTGCGGCAGGTCTCGGCCACCGATTCCCACGTCCAGTCGCCGATCCGCCCGAAGATCAGAGAGCCGCCGCTGCACATTCCCGGCGCGACGATCACCTTCCGGTGAAGGGCTGTGTTCTCGGGCATCATCTCAGCGCTCCAGTCGTGAGTAGTTCCGGTGCGTTGCGGACGCGCCACTGGTGTACCGCCGCGAGGAACGCGTCGTTGTCCGAGGGCGAACCGAGCGACACCCGGACGCCCTCCCCGTCGAAGACCCGCAGCTCGATCCCGACCCGGGCACACCACCTGCCGAACGGGCCCGCGTTCTCGCCGAGCCGGAGCCACAGGAAGTTGGCCTGGCTGGCCGGGACCGAGAAGCCGTCGGCCAGCAGGGCAGCCCGCACCCGGGTCCGCTCGGCGATCGTCTGCCGGACCCGCGTCAGGAGCACGTCCTCAAGGGCGAGGGCGGCGACCGCCGCATGCTGGGCCGGCGCGCTCACCGCAAAGGGCAGCGTCATCTCGCGCAGCGACGCCACGATGCGCGCGGCGCCGATGAGATAGCCGACCCGGAGCCCGGCCAGGCCGTACGCCTTCGAGAACGTGCGCAGGACCACCAGGTTGGGATACCTGTCGCACAACGCGAGACCGCCGGTTCCCATCGGCTCGTCGACGTACTCGAAGTACGCCTCGTCGAGGGCGACAAGGCAGGTCGGCGGGACGCGATCGAGGAACGCGCGCAGCCGGTCCAGGCCGAGCAGCGTACCCGTGGGGTTGTTGGGGTTGCAGATGACGACCAGCCGGGTCGTGGCGGTGATGCGATCGGCCATGGCGGCGAGGTCGTGCACGTCGTCGGCGAGTGGCACCCGCTCCGAGTGGACCCCCAGCTGGCCGGCGAGGATCGGGTAGTACTCGAAGGAACGCCAGGCGTAGACGGCCGTCGTACCCGGCCCGGCGAGCTGGAACACCGCCTGGAGCAACGCACAGGATCCGGCGCCGACGGCCACCCGATCCGGTTCGACACCGTGCCGCCGGGCGAGCGCCACTGTCAGGTCGGTACACGCCGGGTCGGGATAGCGGTTGACGTCCCGGCTGCTCGCCGCGACCGCGGCGACGATGTCCGGCAACGGGCCGTGCGGTGACTCGTTGCGCGACAGGGCCCGGGTGACGGCATGGGACGTTTCGGCGGTCGGCCCCGCGGCCTCACGCACGACAGCGCTCCGCGACCAGCTCGGCGATATCGCCAACCGTCGCGAGTGCCAGCAGTTCGTAGTCGGAGACGTGGATGTCCAGCCGCTTGCTGAGCAGGTCCGACAGCTCGACCACGGCGAGGGAGTCGAGGCCAACCTCGACGCGATCGGCCGTGGCCACGACGTCCTCGGTGCGCATTTGCAGATCCTCGACCAGGATGGCCTTGAGTTGGTCAAACATGGCTCGCCGTCCGTTCACGCTGACCCGTGGACCCGGCACGCAACGCGAGCGCCACGTCCTCGATGAGGTCCTCCTGCCCGGCCACTGCCTGGAGGCGGCCCAGTTCGAAGAAGACGTCGCGCGGGTCGACGCCCTCGCGGGCGGCGACGTCCAGCACCCGGTTCTTGAAGCCGGAGAACACTCCGGCGAGACCACTCACCACGCCGATCGAGTCGATGGTGGGCGGTGCGGGCATCAGCTCCCGCTCGGCGATGTCCGCCGCGTCCAACAGCCGATAGAGATCGATGCCGGTGTCATAGCCCAGCCGTTCGAGCACTGGCACGAGAACTTCCAGCTGCGTGTTGCCGGCCCCCGCGCCGAACCCCCGGGCGCAGGCATCCAGGATGGTGGCGCCCGCCTCGGCGGCGGCGATGGAGTTCGCCACCGCCATACCGAGATTGTTGTGCCCGTGGAACATCACCGGCACGCTGACGGCGGACCGGATGGCCGCGATCCGCGTGCTCACGTCCTGCGGCAGATAGTGGCCGGAGGAATCGAGGATGCCGACGCCTGTCGCACCGAACTCGACGAGCCGCGCGCACTCCTCGGCCAGGCGCTCCGGACTGGCCATATGGCTCATCAGCAGCACGCCGTGTGCGTCGACGCCCGCGTCGCGCAGCAGCCCGAGGTGCCGTTCGGCCAGGTCGCTCTCGGTGCAGTGGGTGCCGATACGGACGAGGTCGACGTCGTACGAGACGGCCAGCCGGATGCTCTCGGTCGTGCCCCAGCCCGGCAGCATGAAGACGCCGAGCTTGGTGGTGGTCAACGCATCCCGGACCACCGACAGCATCGCCTCGTCGCTGAGCAGGGCTCGGCCGGCTTGCAGGGACGAGGCGCCCAGGCCGTTGCCGTGTCCCACCTCGACGACGGGTACCCGGGCGGCGTCGGCGGCGGCGGCGTACGCCCGAAGTTGCTCCCGCCCGAGCTGGTGGCGGACGGCGTGGTGCCCGTCGCGCAGCGTCGGGTCGTGGATCAGGATGGGTTGTCTCGGCGAACTTTCGGCAGCTTGCTGGCTCATGACACGACCTCCATGGCCTCGATCGGTCGGCGTTGCGCCGCCCAACGCTCGGCGACCCGGATCGCAGCCGAGTTGATGATGTCGAGGTTGCCCGCGTAGGCGGGTATCTGGTCGCCTACGGAGGTCACCTCCACGGCGATGAACGCCTTGTTGTCGTTCACGATGCAACTCGTCACCCGGTAGCCGGTGGCGAACGCACGGACGTCGGCGGCGGCGGACACCACGAGTGGGTGCACCGACTCGTGGGTCAGGCCCTCGCCGACCAGCGACATGGCCACCCTGAAGGTCGCCGGAGGACGAGCCGGGCTGACGTTGAGGATGGCCTTCACGTCCCCGACGCCGGTGAACTCGCGCAGCGCGTCCTGAGTGGTCTCCACGTACTCGTCGAGGTTCAGCCTGGTCCCGCGGCCGACGCTGAGCGTCGCGGCGGTCGCGACCACCTCCACGTAGTCGATGCGGTGCGCTCGGGTGATCGCTCGTACGATCGGCACCGATGCCTGCCCACCGCAACTCACCATGTTCAGGTCGCGGTGAGCGGCGGCCTCCGCCCCGTTGACTGTGGGGACGACCATGCGCCCGATCCGGCTGGGTGTGAGGTCGATCAGCAGCGTGCCGAGCGGCGCCAGCGCCTCGGCGTGCTCGGCGTGCGAGCCGGCGTTGGTGGCGTCGAAGACCACGTCGAGCGGTTCGTCGAGGTCGGCAAGTGACGACAGACCCCGGCTGGCGGCCGGCAGCCCCAGCCGAGCGGCCCGCTTGAGGCCCGGGCTGTCGGCCGTCCGGCCAGCGACGAGGCGAAGGTCCAGTGCGGCGGACCGCTCGACCTTCACCGCCAGGTCGACGCCGATGAGCCCGGCGCCGAGCACTCCGGCTGACAGCCGTCGTTCTGAATTCATCGAGGAGATCGCCTTCCTATCCGCGTCGGGACTATTGGTTGGTGACGTGCAGAGTGACCGAGCCCAGATGATCGAATTCGGCGGTGTAGGTGTCACCGGGGCTCATCGGGACCGCGGCGTGCAGGGCGCCGGTCATGATCAACTGGCCGGCCTCCAATGTGACGCCACTCTCGCCCAGCAGGTTCGCCAGCAGCGCCACCACCGCCACCGGGTTGCCCAGGGCGTCGGCGCCCTGACCGGACGCGACCAACTCCCCGTTGCGACGGAAGGCCATTCGCACGAGCCGGTAGTCCAGCTCCGCGCTGGCCGGGATCGAGCGTCCCAGCACGGCCGCGCCGTTCGAGGCGAGGTCGGCGATCGTGTCGCCCAGCCGGATGCGCCAATCCGTGATCCGGGAGTCGACGATCTCGAGACCGGCGATGACCTCTCCGATCGCCGCGTGGGCCTGCTCCACTGTGACGCCAGGACCGGTCAAGCTCCTCGCAAGCCGAAAGACGATCTCGGCTTCCACCTTCGGCGAGATGAACTCGCCGCGAGCGAAGCACGCACCGTCCGCGCGGACGGTCGAGGCGAACACCGGGCCGTAGTCCGGGGCGTGGACCCCGAACATCTCCTGCATCGAGGCGGAGGTGAGCCCGGCCTTGTAGCCGATCACCCGTTCGCCGTCGGCGATCAGCAGTTCGGTCAGCCGGCGCTGGACGGCGTATCCGCCGGCCGCGTCGAGCGTGGGGCAGGCGTCGGTGAACGGAGCGATCGGCACGCGGTTGCTCCGCGCCTCGTACAGGGCCATGGCCATACGCTCGGCGTCGTGCTCCGCCATCGTCGCTGCTCCGCCGTTCCGGCTCATCGCGTGGCCACGAAGAGGCGGCTGCCGGGCATTCCCAGGGCGGTGCTGGCCACCTCGGAGAAACCGGCCTGCCGGAAGAGTTCGCACCACCGGTCCTCGGTCGGCAGCCGTACGCCCATCGAACTCTCGTGCAGGTAACTGAAGAGGGCGCTGAAGGCGCGTTCGCCCGGCGTGTCCACGTACGGCACCGCGTCGGTGACCACCAGGCGGCCGCCGTCGGCGAGGTGCTCGCGGCAGGCCCGCAGGACGCCTGCGAAGACCTCGGGATGCTGAGCGACATCGTGCATGACGAAGCCGGCATGGATGATGTCCGCGCCGTCGAGTGGAGCGGGGTCGTCGACGAGCGTCTCGACGGACCGGTTGACCACCGTGAGCCGATCGTCCACCTGGGCGTGGCGGCCGGCGCGTTCGGCCTCCTCGCACGCTCCCGGGCTGAGGTCCAGGGCCACGCCGGTGCTGGTGGGCAGCTCGGTCAGCAGCCGGATCAGCAGCGCGCCCGCGCCGGAGCCGAGATCGACGATGTGTCGGGGCTTGCGGCTGATGATCTCGGACAGCACTCCGGGATAGAAACCGCGCGAGCCGATCCAGCGGGACGACACCGCCACCCGTCTGCCGTCGCGCTGGTGCTGGCGGCCAGCCGCGTCCGGCTCACGCAGAAACCGCTCCGCGTGATCGATGTACGGCCGGTTCGCGCTGAGCGACCAGGAGAGGTAGCCCGCCTCGTGCCGCCGGTCCGCGAGCTTCGCGCAGGGCGTGAACGGCCCGGTCTCGGCGTCGCGCTCCAGCAGCCCGGCGGCGGACATGGCGCGCAGGAAGAGGAGGGCGCGAGCTTCGGGAACGCCTGTCGCGGTCGTTGCCTCGGCCAGCGTGAACGGCGTCCCGCGATCGAGTAGCGGCGAAAGTCCCAGATTCTCGGCGATCTCCAGAAGAGTGGCGTTCGCCGCAAGGTCTGCGGCGATGTCACTGACGTCAGAACTAATCACTGGTTCACCCACGTCCTGCTGATTCGGCGATTTTTCGGTACCGACCCTTGCTTTTCCGATTCGTGTCCGTCCAGGTAGGAGGGCCGGTTATGAGGTGACGGCCTCCATCCACCGCTCCTTCCGTAACGGCGGCAATCGACGTTCTCGGCACGGATCCACAACGGTTGTCAATGTGCCACGGAAACACGGATCGCCTGCAGAGAAGAGTCGGCAGACATACGGGAAGGGTGCCGCCACCGGTCGGCTGCCGGAGCAGCCGGCCGTCGCCCGACGGGCAGGACGACCGGCGCTGACGCGACGATGACAAGTCGATGCTCCGCTATCAGGCTGCGCCGACGGCCGACAGCGAGTCGACAGCGAGTCGACAGCGACCTGTTAGTTCGTCACGCAACCATCCGGCCAGGACATTCCGACGCCACGCCACGCCTCGGCGTGACGACGAAGGAGGCGTGATGGGCGAACCGATGTGGGTCAACGTCATGGCGACCGACCCCGTGCTGGAGGCGGGCGTGACGAGCGCGATGCTCGGGTGCCCGGACATCGTGGTGGTGACAACGCGGGAGAAGGCGGCGGTCACGGTCCTGGTGGTCGACCATCTGGGCCAGGACGCGCTGGATTCGGTGCGGGCCGTCCGCACCGGCGCGCACCGGCCCGAGGTGGTGCTCGTCGTGCCCGAGGTGGAGCCGGCCGACGCGCTGCGAGCCATCGCGGCGGGTGCGCGCGGCCTGCTTCGGCGCCGGGAGGCGACCGCCGAGCGGCTCACCCGCACCGTGCTGGCCGCCGGTGAGGGGGACTGCACGGTCTCGCCGGACATGCTCGACCGGTTGCTCGCCGCGCCGGCGGTTCCGGCCGGCACCCTGGCGTCGAACATCAGCGACCGCGAGCGCGCGGTGCTGCGGCTGATCGCCGAGGGCCGGGAGACCGGTGAGATCGCCAAGGAGCTGTGCTACTCGACGCGAACGGTGACCAGTGTCGTGCATGACATCACGCGACGATTCCGGCTGCGCAACCGGGCCCACGCGGTGGCCTTCGCCCTGCGGGCCGGGATGTTGTGAACGGCGAACAGGAGAAGATCATGATGGCATTGACCGCACACGTGGTGGCCCCGAACGCGACCATCCGGGCCGAGGTGCTGGCTGCGCTGCGGCGTGCCGGCGTCACACCCGTCCCCGACCCGTACGAATCACCGGACACCGTCATCCTCACGGCGGTCGACACCGTGCATGAGGCGCTGACGGCCCGCCCGGCGCGGCCGCGGTCCACGGCGCAGCGCACGCTGCTGGTCGCCGACCGCTTCTCACCGACGGACGTGGTACGCGTACTGCGTTCGGGGACTCTGGTGATGCTCCGCTTCGCCGACGTCACACCGAGCCGACTGGCCGCTGCGGTGCAGGCCGCCCGGGACGGGGAGGTCCGGCTGCCGCACGAGGTGCTGGTCGGGGTGCTCGGTGGCACCGGTACGCCGAACCAGGCCGAAACGCCCTGGACGGCCGGCCGGTCGCCGCTGACGCCCCGTCAGACGAGGGTGCTCGCGTTGATGGCCGAGGGCCAGGACAACGCGATGATCGCCCGGTCGTTGCTGTGTTCCAACCACACGGTGAAGAACGTCATCTACGACATGATGGCGCGGTTGCAGGTTCGCAACCGCGCCCACGCCGTGGCCTGTGGGGTAGCGGCCGGGTTGATCTGAGCCCGTCGTGCGTGGCTGCACACCGGCGTGCAGCCACGCACGACGTGTCACTCGGGTGCGGTTGGTCGTTTCGACGGTCGGCAGCGGATCAGCGGAGGCTGCGCGGGCGAGGCGACCGTGCCGTCGTCACCACTCGGCTGGCCGACGGCGGTCAGCGGCCGGCATCCGGTCACCGATGACCCGCAACAGATCGGCCGGCTCGGTCGCATAGCTCAATCCGGATCCGGGCAGCTGCACCAGATCGGTGTCGCCGTACGCCGACCAGCCGGCCACCACCTCCGCCTCGATGCCCTGGTCCAGCCACCGAATCGCGGTCAGCGGACAGCGCAGCGGCGCCGGGTGGGGCATTTGATAGGCCCGCAACGCGGCCAGTTCGGCCCGGAGCGCCCGTGCGCCGGCCGCGACGATCGACGGCAGCGGGATGGTGCCCATGGCCACTGCGGTCGCCAGCACCCGCTCGGTCAGTTCGTCGTCGGTCGGTTCGGTGTGCGCCTCGCCGGCATAGCGGCTGAGGAACTGGGGTGCGGGACAGCCCGAGATGAACAGGCGCAGCGGTGCCGGCGCGCCCTGCCGGTCCAACTCGACCGCGACCTGGTAGCCGAGCAGCGCGGCACCCTCGTGGCCGAACAACGCGAACTTCTCGATCCCTCGGCGCTTGAGGTCCGCCACGAGCTCCGCGGCCCGCTCCGGCAACCCTGAAGGGGGCTGGGCCGCAGACCGCGTTCCCGGTGCTCCGCCGCCCAGGTCGCCCACGACCGGCGGGCGGACAACGCACCATGGGCCGACGGTGTCGGGCCATCGGTCGAACTGGAAGTCACCGTTACCGGCGCTGGGTATGCAGATCAGCGTTGCGGTGCCGACATGCGGAGCGGTCCGCTGGTCCAACCATGAGGCCATGAGGGTCGCCTTCGTTGACGGAGAGTAGGCAATTCTTGCTCAACCGTCGTCCCGGGCACCTCCACACCGCTATCACCGATCGGGTAGGCAGCCGCCGGCGAGGAAAGCGTCGTGATGGGGAGCCGAAAACGGCCGGCCATAGCTTCGTTTCTGTCGGCGGCAGCCGGCACAAGAACCGAAGCAGACAAGGGGTACTGAGTTGCTGGTTTCAATGGTTTCCGGTCCGCGCCTGATCGTCTCGTCGGCCACGTCGGTGGTCGCTGTTGCCGGCGACACGCCGTGGGGCTGATCAGTCTCTCCCGGGCGGGCCGACGGAGGGCCGCCGCAGCGGTGTCCCTCCGTCGGTCAGGTGCCACCTTCCTCACGAAGTCGAAAATGGTTCGGCCATCGCCACGGCTATCTTGCGTGGCCCGGTGAACGGCTCACGGGCGTGAGCCGCAAGCATGTTGTCGACGATCAGTACGTCGTCGCGCTCCCAGTCGAAGCGGCGCTGGGCGGCTCGGTAACAGTCGCGCAGGTGCGCCACGACCTCGTCGGGGATTCGCCCGCCGTCGCCGTAGTACGTGTTGGTGGGCAGGTCCGCCTCGTCGAACATCTCCCGCAGCCCCTCGCAGTCCTCCTCGGGCAGCGTGGTCACGTGGAAGAACGTGAGGTGGTTGAACCAGACGGTCTCGCCGGTCACCGGGTGCTGGTGCACCGCCCGGCGGCGGGCCGTCGTACGCAGGCCGTTGCGCCCGACCCACTGGACCTCCGCACCGCTACTCGCGCAGTAGCGCTCGACCTCCGCCCGGTCGGTGGTGTTGAACGCCTGCTGCCACGGCACCCCGAAGCCCTCGGTGAAGTTGCGTACCACCGTCCAGCCGCGCCGGGTGAATTCCTCCAGCACGCTCGGATCGATCGACTGTAGGACCCGGCGGGTGTCGGCCAGCGGCGTGGCACCCCGCGTGTCGGGCGGGGTGATGCAGTAGAAGAACAGCGTCAGCGGCCAGGTCGCCTGGTACGAGTTCTCGTTGTGCAGGAAGATCTCCTCGGTCGGTGGGTAGTCCGTCGAGGTGTAGACCTGGCCCTCGATGGTGCTACGCGGTGACGACCGCTCGGCGTAGGACAGCGGCGCACCGGACACCGCCCGGACGACCCGTTCGAACCCGCTGACGCTGCCGATGTCGAAGCCGCGCAGCAGGACCGCGCCGCGGGTGTGCAGCTGCCGACGGACCGATTCCCGGATCCCGTCGATCTGACTCTCGGCCGGTACGCCACCGCGGGGCGCGGTCAGCACAGCGGGCAGTATCGACTCATCGCTTGATACCTCGGGTATGAGGCGTACGGGCGTGACGTTGCTCGTGGTCACCGTCGGCTCCCTTCATCGCATCTGGTGGTCGGGTCGGATCAACAGGGCTCCGGGTCGCCGGCTCCGACGTGTCGGCCGGATCCCTGGCAGCACACGTCGAGCCACGCGGCCGGGTCGTCGGGGTTGTCCGGGACGCGTTCGCAGATGACGTAGCGCCGTGGTGTCATCGCCGTCGGATACGCCTTCACCGCTGCCAGGCAAGCGGCGTGGGCCTGTTCGGGGGTGCGGATGGCCTCGGTCCGCGCCAGCTGAGCGACCAACGGCAGGCCGTCCACCTCCGCGAAGATCCTGGCACCGGTCGACGGCAGGCTGTCGTCGAGCAACCGTTGCACCTCGGCCACCTCGATCCAGCAGCCGTCGACGAGCAGCCAGCCGGGGCCCCGCTGTACCGGGCTGAGCGGGATCGAGTCGCGGATCCCTCGGGCGTCGAGGTCAGCGGACCCGGCCGCGATCAACAGGTTCTCGACCGCCAGGAGCAGCGATTCGACCTCGTCGTCGGGGATACGGCCGGTGTCGCTGCTCCAACAGCCGAGACGCAACTGTCCGTCGGTGCCGTAGAGATCGAAGCGGATCAGCGTGGTCCCGGCGGGCATCGGCTGCCGCCGCAGCTGCGTCGCGCGTCGCGCGGCGACCAGTTCATCCGGCGTGGGTACCGGTGCCGTGAACCGTCCTGCCGCCCGACCGGACTCGATGACAAGGTTGTTGAACAGCGGTTCGCAATCGAATACGATGCCGCGCTCGTGCTCGATGCGGCGTGCGATGGCACTCTGCCGGTCCACGTCGTAACGGCCGTGCCGGCTCGCGTCGACCACAGCAGCCCACGCCTGCCGGACCAGCCGGTCGAAGGTGGTGTCACTGATCGTGAGCGTGATCGACGCGAGCTGCGCGAGGCTGCCGACGTGCTGCCGAAGGTGCGGCTCGAAACGATTGGCCGACAGGGTGGGGAGCACGAGTTCCCGTACGCCGGTCCGGTGCGAGAGCACCGCGCCGATCGCCGCCAGCACGACGCTGGCGCGACTCGTCCTGGTGCGCGCCGTCACCGCTCGCAACGCCATCCCGGCTGCGGTGGAGGTCATCTCGACGGAGACCGACCCGGTGCCGGCGGCGACCCGCGGGACCGGGTACAGGCACTGCGGGATGCGGGCGAACCGGTCTTCCCAGTAGCTCAGCACCGATTCCTCGTGCCGCAGGGCCTTGGGCGAACGTTCCAGGGCGACCAGGTCCAACGGCTGGATCGGTGGTCCGCCGGCCGGTCGTGCATCGCGGTCACGGATCAGGTCCGCGAACTCCCGCTTGATGATCTCCATGGCCTGATAGTCGACCGCGAGATGCGAGCAGCCGATCACCGCGACCTGCACCACCCCGGCGGAGCTGGTGGACGCGTCACCTGACGACACCGCGAGGGCGACCCGGACCGGCAGTTCGCCGATGCGGTACGCCCCCGCGGCGCGCAACCGCCGGGTAAGGTCTCTGGCCAGGCTGGCCCGGTCGACGAGTTGTGGGTCAGCGGCCTCGATCGCGTAAACCTCGACGACAAGCTCGCCGGTGGCGTGCACGAACTGCTGCGGATCGGAGCCGTCCACGTAGGTCGTACGTAGTCCTTCGTGCCGCTCGATCAGGACCGCGAGTACTCGGGCGACGTCATCGACAACTGTCGCGGCCGGAATGTCGAGTTCCCCCGCGACGGCCGCGAAGAACTGCTCCGACTCACGACGCAGCCACTGCAGAATGTTGTTCTGGCCGATGTTGAGGGGCCCCTCGGCCGATCGCGTTCCGTGGAACCGCACTGTCACCGGTGGCCGTGGGACCAGGCTCACCGATCGCCCCCGACGCCGGGGCGCGCGGGTTCCGGCTGCCTGGTGGGTCCGCGTCGTCCGGGTGCTCGGCGCGGCACTGTCGATGTGCCCTGGTGAGACCATGTGCGCCAGGCTATTGAGCGCTCCACGCCGCGTAGTAGAGAAGGACCGGCAGCGACTCGGGGCGGGGTCCTGTGCGTTGTTCTGCCGGTTGTTCTCTGCGTGTGCCGGCCCTGACGGACCATCATCGACCTGCGTCCATCATGTGTGCGCCGGCCAGGTCTGCCGGGTGGGTCTGCGTTTCGTCCACTCGGCCGGCCCATCCGGCAGGTCGCCGACCGCTGGGTGGATGACGACGCACTCGATTGTGGGAGGCTCGAATGAGCGTATCGATCCGTCAGCGGATCACCGCTATCGCGGAGATGTCAGCCGATCGGCCTGCGGTCGTCGGCTTCGACGAGAACTTCGTCGAGCAGGTGCTGACGTGGCGGGAGTTGGCCGAGCGGAGCGGCCGGCGGGCGGACGCACTGGTGGACGCCGCCGCCCGGGAGACCGGTCCGGGCGTGGTCGCGATCGAGGCGAACAACACGATCCAGTCGGTGGTCGACATCGTGGCCGTCCTCTCCGCGGAACTGCCACTGCTGCCGCTGAACCCGGCCTCACCCGCCCCCGAGCGGGAAAAGCTCCTCAACTTCATCGGTCAGACGTACGGACGGGCCCAACTCATCGACGCCGAGGCCGACGCCGAGGCCGACGCGGGACGACCGGCACGGTCGCCGGCGGCGATGGCCAGCCGGATCGCCTACCTGCTGCCCACCGGCGGCAGTTCCGGCCGGCCGAAGATCGCGATTCGGCCCGGACCACTCGGCTACGATCCGCACCAGGTGCCGTTGCCCCTGCGCCGTCGCGCCGGCTGGCGGGCCGGTCAGCGGCAACTGATTCTCGGCCCGCTGCACCACGCGGCCCCGTTCACCACGCTGCTGGACGGGCTCCTCGACGGCAACACCACAATTCTGCCGCCGCACTTCCTGCCGGGGTGGACGGTGGAGCTGGTCGAGCGTTACGCCGTGGAATGGATCCAGCTGACCCCGGCACACATGCGCACGATCCTGATGCTCCTCCAGCCCGACCCGGCGTCCTTCGCCAGCGTGCGTACGGTGATGCACACGGCCGCGTCGTGCGACTCGTTCACCAAGAAGCGGTGGATCGAGATGGTCGGGCCGCAACACCTGTACGAGGTGTACAGCTCGACCGAGAACATCGGCGGCACCCTGGTGCGGGGCGACGAATGGCAACAGCGGCCGGGCACTGTGGGCCGGGGATTCTTCACGAAGATCAGCATCAGGGACGACGCCGGGAACCGGCTCGGCCCGGGACAGACCGGCAAGGTGTTCATGCGCGCCGGTCGGGTCTCCAGAGGAGACGCCTACCTCGGCAGCCAGGTGCTCGAAACGACGGCCGACGGTTTCGCCAGCGTCGGCGACTTCGGATGGCTCGACGCGGATGGCTATCTGTTCCTCGCCCCCCGTCGGCACGACGTGATCAACGTGGGCGGTGAGAAGGTCTACCCCAACGAGGTCGAGGCGCAGTTGCTGGAACACCCCGCGGTGCTGGACGCCGTGGTGGTGGCGGCCGAGGACCAGGTGCTGGGCTCTACGGTCGGCGCCTATGTCGTGTGCAGGCCGGGAGCCTCGGTCAGCACCGGTGAGCTGATGGCGCACTGCCGGGCTGGTCTGGTCAACTACAAGGTGCCGACGCGGATCACGTTCGTCGATCAGGTGCCGCGCTCGGCCGCCGGGAAGCTCGAACGGTGGCGGCTGGCCGGCCAGCGGGGCTGATCGCGGTCAGGTCCTCACCTCGCCGGCCGGCTCGTTCTTGTTGCTCTGTGTCGTCAGCCGGCCGGCGGCCCGGCGCAGCGCGCCCAACTCGTCGATGGAACGTGAGTGCCAAGGGTTGTTCTCCTGCATCGCGAACGCGTTCGCGGCCTGCACGAAGAAGTGTTCCGCGGTATCGAACTCACCCCGGCCCAGGTACACCCGGCCGAGGCCGAACAGGGCGTGTGCATGAACATTCCGCTCCTGCGTCATCCGGCAGATCTCGACCGCCTCGCTGAAGTGAATCTCGGCATCGGTGAACCCGTTCTGCTCCAACACGGCCCCGCCGAGGCCGATCAGGGCGTAGGACTGGCCGATACGGTCGTCCTGCGCCCGAGCCAGATCCAGCGCCGACTGGAAGACAGCCTTCGCAGCCAGCGACTGCTTTGAGTCGGCGAACACCTCACCGAGCCGGTACAACGCCTGGGCCTGAAGGCGCCGGTTACCCAGCTGCTCACCCAGTGCGAGCGACTCTTTTGCCAGGATCTCGGCCCGCTCGGGGGCTCCGAGATCAAGGTGGCTACGCGCGAGTCCACTCAGTACGTGGGCCTGTGCGCCCAGGTCGTCGACTGCCCGGAACTTCTCCAGCGCCTGCCCGTAACGCAGCACCGCCATGTCGGGTCGACCCTGGATCCGGTCCAGGTGCGCAAGGTTGCGCAGCGTCAACGCCACCCCGGCCTGATCACCGACCGCATCGAACAAGCTCATCGCGTGCAGCAGGTTCTCGCCATCGTCCTCGGCGTGTTGGGCTACGCCCAGCGAGCCGAGTGACGCCAACACGGCGGCCTCGCCCCGGAGATTGCCGGCCCTGCTGGTGGCCTCCAGCGCGATGTTGTGAGCCGTACGCCATTCGGCGAACAGGCCGCGCCTTTCATACATGGCAACCGATACGGTGGCCAACTCCCAGCACAGTTCGTCCAGCCCCAGCTCTGCCGCCTGGCGGATCGCCACCTCCAGCGTGATGCGCTCCTCGTCGAACCAGGCGGTGGGATCGCCGAGGAAACGGTCGAATTCGGCACGTGCGCCGGCCCATCGGGGCGCCGTGCCGTGCAGAACCGCGAACCGCCCCCCGTAGATTCGATGATGAGCCTCCTCGGCGAAGGCGAGCAGGGCACCGAGCGATCGGGTGACCGCCACTATGCAGGTCTCCCGGTCGTCCTGCGTCAGCCGGTGCTCGCTCGCAAACACCCGCACCAGCTCGTGGAATCGGTATCGGGGTTGCTTGGTGAGCGCGGAAAGGTGGGCCTCCAGCAGCCGGACGTCCACGAGCTCGTCGAGGAGCGCCGTGGCCCGCCTCGAATCGCAGTCCAGCAGAGCCGCCGCGGTCCAGGCGCTGAACTCGTGTAGCTCCAATGCACTGAGCAGCCAGAACAACGTCTGCGCCGGCACGGTGAGGGACTCGTACACGTCAGCGAGCAGCGAGCGGACCGCGACGTCACCGTGGGACAGTTCGTCCAGCCGAGACCGTTCGTCGCGCAGTCGGTCCAGCAGGGTGCCAACGGCCCAGTGCGGGTGCGCAGCCAGTCGGACCCCGGCGATCCGCACGGCCAGGGGCAGGCCACCGCACATCTCGGTCAGCGCCGCTGCGGCCTCGGGCGCCGCGGCGACCCGCTGCTCTCCGCAGATCTGGCCGAGCAGGGTAAGGCTCTCGTCGGCCGACATCATGTCGACGTCGACGGCTCGGGCGCCCGGGATACCGGCGAGCCGGCGGCGACTGGTAATCAGCACCGCCGGGCCTGGCACGCCGGGGAGCAGGTCGGCGATCTGGTCCTCGTTGCCCACATCGTCCAGCACGATCAACAGCCGCCGCGTCGCGAGCTGGCTCCGTAGCAGGTTGATCCGCTGGCCGGGTGCGACCGGGATCGCCGCCGGGGCGACGCCGAGTCCGTGCAGGAGGTCGCTGAGTACGGCTTCGGTCGAGCGTGGCTGCGTGGTGCTCCCGTAGAGGCAGGTGTACAGGCTGCCGTTGACGAACTTGGCGCGCAACAGGTGCGCGACGTGCAGGGCCAGCGAGGTCTTTCCACAGCCCGGCGCGCCGGTGATGACCGCGATCGGCACATGTTTGGTGTCCTCGCTGGTCAGCGTGGCGGTCAGGGTCTCGATCAGCGCCGGATGGCCGACGAAGTCCGGCAGATCTGCGGGCAACTCCTGCGGACGGTGCACGCTCGTGGCGGTCTCGGTTCGCCTGTCGTCCACTTCGCCGCTGATGCTGCTGTCCTGGCTGAGGATCGCGCGTTCCAGCTTGCGCAGGTACTGGCTCGGCTCGATGCCGAGCTCGCCCACCAGGTTGGTGCGGGCCGTACGGTACGTCGCCAGCGCTTCTGCCTGCCGTCCTGACCGATACAGCGCGAGCATCCGGAACCCCCACAGGCGTTCCCGCAGGGGGTGGTCCGTGGTCAACGCGACCAGTTCCTCGACCAGTTCCCGATGACCGCCCAGGCCCAGACGGATCTCGGCGCGGTCCTCCAGCGCCATGATCCGCCGCTCCTCCAGACGGTGGGAGACGACTTCGGCGGCCCGGCCGGGCACTCCGCCCAACGCCGGTCCGGACCAGATGTCGATCGCGCGGTCCAGGTGCGTCAGCGCCTCGTCCAGCCGACCTTTGGCTGCGGCGGAGCGGCCCTGGGCGAGAGCGTCGTCGAACATGAGGTAGTCGAGCTGCTGACGGTCGACCCGGATGGAGTACCCGAGTGGGCTGGTGTCGATGATCTCCGGACTGCCGAGAGCCCGGCGCAACGCGGAGATGCAGATCTGGATCTGACCACGCGCGCTGGTCGGCGGGGAATCGTCCCAAACTGCGCCGATCAGCTTTTCCACGGTCACGACATGGTTGGCGGCCATCAGCAAATTGGCCAGCACTATACGTTGCCGCGGGGAGGTTATCGGCACGGGGGAACCATCGACCACGGCTTCCAATGTTCCCAGAACCCGGAACTCGACTCGCACCATGTCGGCCAGCATACGGTATCACGTAACGACGATCATCAATCACGTTTGTTCCGGAAGTTCGGGCGGCAACCAGGCGCACCCCGAGCGGGGCCGCAGAGCAGGGATGCCGCGAGTAACCTCAATTCGTCGGGGGACGGTTTGACCGGTTACAGGTCGTCATACTGATGACCCGTAACGGACGAAACCCCGGTAAATTCTGAACGGTAGTTCGGTCGCTCGATGTCGTGAGGATCCGGCATGTCGTGTGGTTCCGGCTTGATCGGTTTGTCCGACCCGCGGGATGAGGCAGCGCTGCTTCGGTCCCGGAGCCCACCGGACCTGTCGCTCACCGACGCCTGATGGGCGCAGTCTGTTCGGTGACGGGGTAGCCGGGCAGGGCCGAGGCCAGAGTCGCGACGGTCGGCCAGTCGAACAAGGCCCGCTCCGGCAGCTGTCGGTCCAGGGCGACGCACAACCTGGCCACGGCCTGCGTCGCGAGCACCGAGTGGCCGCCGAGGTCGAAGAAGTTGTCGTGTCGCCCGACCTCGTCGAGATTCAGTACCTCGGCCCACACCTCGGCGATGACCCGCTCCGTAGTAGTGCTTGGCCTGTTCTCTTCGACGAGCGACGACTGTGCATAGTTGATCTCGTTCATCGTCCATTACCCCCTGGCCGGTGACAATATGGCGTCGAATAGCGAACAGTCGCAGGTTCGCCACCCTCGGGAGAATTGTGGTTCGCTCGGCCGGCGCGGGCAAGGATGGGCGGTAAGAAGCAACGGCAGTCAACCACTTCCGGAACTTCTGCCGATTCTTCTCTGGGGCCACTCAAGCTTCCGTGGCACATTGGCGACTGTTGTCAATCCGCGCCGACGGCTCGGATTGCCGCCGTTACCAAAGGAGCGGTTGATGGTTGGCTTGGCAGAGCTCGCATCCACCCTGCTGGGGCATTCGGCCGTGCGTGATGCCCGGGCGACGACGATCCGCCACGACGATCGGGACGTCACGATCGGCGTGGTCGAGTTTTCCCAGTACGTAAGCGGGCCGGAGCTTCGTGGCTACGTGTGGGACCGGCTCGGTGCGGGCTGTGGATTGGACGGTGTGCTGCTCGTCGACGCCATGCCGCTCGCCGGCAACACACTCGACACCGAATACGTCCGGTCCGCCGTCATCGCCGGCACGTGCACCCTGTTCGAAGGTCCGGTCGACGGCGTCGAAGAGCGGCTCCTGTCGATCTGGGCCAGCACCATGAACCTCAAGTGGATCGGCGTGCACGACGACTTTCTGGACCTCGGCGGCGACTCGATTGTTGCGGTCGAGGTCCTTGCGAAGATCGAGGACGAGTTCGGCACGGCGCTGGACGTCTACGACTTCATGAGCACCTACCACATCCGCGGCGTCGCCGGCCTTCTGAGCGAACCTCGGGTACTTCAGCAGCAGTAGTTGAGTAGGCGAGCCGCAGCAAGTCCCCGCCTGTGCGGGTATGGGTTGGCCTGCGGGTTGGCGGGAGGCGCTATTCGGTGAAAGCGGTATGTCACTGAGATATATTCATGTCTCAGTGACATGCCGAGTGGTGATGATCCGCGCCGGTCGATGAGGTGATCTCAGCAAGGTTCGGCGGCTGAGTGGGGATGATACGGGCGTAACATCCATACCGGACGGTGTTGCATTTGGGCGTGGAGCCATCGATGGACAGGCTTTTGCGACAGAATCCAGTCTTCGAGAGGGCTCCGCGTGATCGCCTACTCTGCCAGGCACGACGTCCCGAGGGCACTCGTGCGGCATGTGGCGCGGCTACTGGGTGCCGAGCGTCGGGTGGTGGGCACCCGGCCGGGAACACGGGCACCGGCCAGGCCGAGCCTTTGACAGCCGCTGGCTGGTTGGATCTGTGCCGCGGCACCGGTAGGGCACTGATCCAAGCTGAAGAGGAACTGCGGCTGGCAGGCGACCCGCTGGGCGGCGCCTCACCGCCCGACTCCGCGCCGCCGCGTTCTTCTACGACTCCCGTCGCCGCCGGATCAGCTGCACCGGCCGCCGTGACACCCGCCTCCCGTACAACTGCCTCGGCGCCGACGATCGCGCTGGTGCCAACTACATCGGACAACCCTCCGCGCATTCCTACTACGCCGAAGACCACTGACCGCACCGACAGCGTCCGCACAATCCGCAGAGCGCTTGGCGGCGCACACCCGAAGGCCGGCCGCGCTGCCTGACAAGGCAGGCAGCATGGCCGGGCAGCTGCAAGGTCGATGCCGGGCGCCAGGGGCGGCGGTGCCGCACGCATCACGCTTGGCTCGGCCTTGGCTACGCTCGAAAAGGCCATACCGGACGTATTTCGTGTGATCCGCGGCGAGTGCAACGCTGGGTCGATGGGTTGGTGGGAACGATCTCGAAGTGGATCACCTCACCCGCTGCGTCGGCCAGGCCCGGGCGTACGACCGGCCATCTGGCCGTCCGACCTGCGGGAGCTGATCGGGGACCTTTCGTCGGCCCAGCCGGAGACTCGGGCCGAGTTGATGGCTCTGCTGCGGCGATTGGAGTCGGCGAGGTACACGCGCATACCCGAGCGGGTGTACGAGATCGGCGAGATGATCCGCCGGCACGCGTCGGCGCCGGACGACGACGCGACCGCGGCCTGGGCGGTCTGGCACGCCGTGCCGGAGCGGACCTGATGGCGAGCGCCCGGGATCGCTGCCAGCACGCCAAGAGCCTGCTCGGCACGCTGCGCGCCAGTACGTGTGGAGCTTTACGCGAGATCAACTTCCCTCGTGTGGAGCATCGAGTCCGCTTATCTCATGTGTGCACAGCGAGCCTTCGGGAGTCGCTGCCACCTGCACTGACACTGCCGCATCGCGCTGGTGGGGGCGTAGGTGAGCCCCGGCGGGCCGCGCCCTCGCCGGCCCGACGAGCAGCTCATTGAAGCGCTCGTTCCCACCCCACCGCCGGTCGCACCGCCGGAGCCGGCACCGCTGCCGACATTGCCCGCGCCCGCCGCCCGCACGAGTGATGGCGTGCTGTTCGACGTGGGCCGCCCCGACGCCGCCGGCCGCGTGACCGCTCGCGCATTGCTGCGAGCCTTGGGCTGGACGCCAGGCCTCACCCTGCACGTCGACGCCGTGACCGGCGCAATCCTGATCACCCCGGCCGCCGATGGCGCGCACGCCGTGGGCACCCGCGAGGAGCTGCCCCTACCGGCCGCCGCCCGACACCTGTGCGGCATCGCCCCCGGCGAACCCGCGCTCCTGGCTAGGCCGGTCCGGTTCTGTACGGGCGTGTCAGCCGCTCGTTCTTCTCCGTCCAACGACGGACCAAGGATCACAGACTCAGTGGCTGGATGGACGACCGCTGGGTCTATGGCTTGTGGCCATACTTGGGCTTGGTTGGCCGGATTTCGAGTGGCGGGCGTTCGGCGCGGAGCCCGACAGTGCGAACTGCGTTTACCTATGGTGGTCAGGTGAGTGCTGGCTGTAACGTACGGGCGTGTTAACCGACAGCGAGCCGGACCCTGATCCACGAACGGCCGCCGGGGTTGAGGATTTCGTCACCGCGTTGAAGGCACTCCGGCACGGCTCCGGCCACTCCATCCGGGACCTGGCGCAGATGGTGACCGCACACGACATCGCACACACGGTCTCCGCCTCCACCCTCGGCGGCTGGTTCACCGGTGCCCACCTGCCCACCCGGAAGCTGACCAGCGCGTTCGTGAGCCTGCTGGTCGTGCTCGGGGTCAGGGACGAGAACCGGATCGCCGTCTGGCTGGCGGCGCTCGACCGAGTACGGGCGCAGCCGGGGCCGCGGTCAGCCGAGGCGCCGTCACCGTTCCGTGGTCTGACCACCTACGAGGTAGAGCACGCCCGGTTCTTCCAGGGACGCGACGACCTGGTCGCCGAACTGCTGGCCACGGTACGTCGCCGGCAGCAGCACGGTGGGCCGGTGATGGTCGTCGGCCCGTCCGGGTCGGGTAAGTCGTCGCTGCTCCGCGCCGGCCTGATCCCGGCCTGGTCGACGGCACACCTGCTGTTCACCCCGGGCGAGCGGCCGCTACGGGCGCTGGCCGGGCACCTTGCCGCGCGAGCCGGCCAGAACCCCGGCGACCTGTACGACCGCCTGCGGATGAACCCCGCGACGGCCCGGACTGTCCTCGGTGAGTCAGACGGCGCCAGCCTGATCATCGTGGTCGACCAGGCCGAGGAGATGTTCACCCTGTGCGCCGACCGGGTGGAACGGATCGCCTTCGTCGATGCGCTGCACACGGTCACCGCGGCGGTGGTATATGGACTGCGCGCGGACTTCTTCACCCAGGCCATGCGGCTGCCCACGCTGACCGAGGTGCTGCGGCACGGACAGGTCGTTGTCGGCCCGATGACCGAGGCCGAACTGCGGCACGCGATCGTCCAGCCGGCTCGGCTGGCCCAGCTCACGGTGCAGCCGGAACTGGTCGAGGTGCTGCTGCGCGACCTGGCGCCGAGGCAGACGCTCGACGGCCGTGCTGGTCACGATCCCGGCGCGCTGCCGCTGCTGTCCCATGCCCTGCTGATGACCTGGCGGCAGGCCTCCGGGCGGACTCTCACGGTCGAGCACTACCGGGCCACCGGCGGCATCCGTGGCGCGATCACGCAGACCGCGGAGGACGCTTACGCGGCGCTACCCGGCGAGGTCGAGCGGGATGCCGCACGGCGGTTGTTCCTCCGGCTGGTCCACACCGACGACGAGACCGTCGACACCCGGCGCCGGGTGGCTCGCGCCGACCTGCTGTCCACCAGCGACCGCGACGAGGTCGAGCAGGTCGTCCAGCGGTTCGCCGCGGCCCGCCTGCTCACCGTGGACGGCGACACCGTGGAGATTGCCCACGAGGCGCTGTTGTGGTCGTGGCCACGCATGCGGGAGTGGCTCGACGCCAACCGGACCTGGCTCCGCTTCCACCGGCCGTTGGCCGCCGCCGCACAACACTGGGAGGAGACTGGTCGGAGCCTCGACGGGCTCTACCGTGGCGGGATCTTGCAACTGGCCCAGGAGCAGGTCGAGGGCCATCGCGACCAACTCAGCGGGGCCGAACGCGCGTTCCTGGAGACGAGCCTGCGTCACTCCGAGTCGCAGCGAGCCGCCGAACGGCGCCGCGCTCGCCGCCGCCTCCAGCTCGTCGCCGCGGTCGTCGTCTTCGGGCTGCTCGCCGCCAGTGTGCTCGGCTATGCCGTCGAGGTCCGTCTTGCCCGGTCGGCGGAGCAGGCCCGGTCCGCGTTCGCCGCCGCGCAGTCCACCTCCCGGCAGATCGCCGTGAAGGCCGACCGCATGCGCGAGCAGGACATGCCGCTCGCGCAGCTGCTGGCGCTCGCGGCGTACCGGGCGTCGCCAACCCCCGAAGCCCGATCAAGCCTGCTCAACGCGACGTCGGTACCGGCCGTGACCCGGCTGCGCAGCCCGGTCGGACCGGCCAAGAGCGTCGTGTCCAGCTCCGACGGGTACACCATGGCCGCCGGTACGGAATCCGGTCCGGTGCAGGTGTGGCGGGCCGACGGCGCCACCGGATTCACCGCCGCGCGCCTGCTGACCGGGCCGTCGGACAGCATCGTCTCGCTTGCCTTGGCCCGGTCCGGCCTGCTGGCCGGCGGCGGCAAGGACCCTACGGTCTACCTGTGGTCGCCCACCGGCGACACGGCACCGGTCGGACGGGCCACCGGGCTCACCGGTGAGGTGCTGAGCGTCGCGTTGTCGCCGGACGCCGGAACCCTGGCCGCAGCCGGCACCAATGGCCACGTCTACCTCTGGGACGTCACCGACCCGGCCCACCCGGCGGCTCTCGCCGACCTCGTTGCCGCCGAGCCCGGATTCGCCGCGAGGGGTCTCGCGTTCACCCCGGACGGACGCGTTCTGGCGTCCGGCAGTTACGACTCCTCGGTACGGCTGTGGGATGTCAGCGACCCGGCCCGCCCGGTGCCGGCCGCCACCCTCGACGACCCCACTAGCCGCATCTTCGCGATCGCGATCAGCCCGGACGGCCGGCAGTTGGCGGCCGGCACCGCGGCCGAGCACAACGTGTACCGGTGGGACATCACCGACCCGCGCCGTCCGGTCCCGGCCGGTGCGCCGCTGACCGGACCGGCGAGCTGGATCAACACGCTCGACTACAGCCCGGACGGCCGCCGGCTGGCCGCCGGCAGCTCGGACAACACTGTCTGGCTGTTCACCGACGGCTCGGACCGCAACCCGGCCCGGCTGCCGCACCCCGACCCGGTCACCACCGCGAGTTATCGGCCGGATGGCACCCTGGTGACCGTGGCGACCGACGGCACTCTGAGGTCCTGGCACCTGCCCGGGCCCGTCATCGACGCCGCAGACTCGGTCTTCGGCATCGCTTTCGGTGCCGGTGGACGCCGGCTCGCGGTCGGTGCGGGTGCCGCGGACAACAGCCTGGCCGTCTGGGACGTCAGCCAGCCGCAGCGGCCCCGGCCGGACCGCCCACCCCGGCACAACGAACCCGGCGCCAGCAAGTACGTGGGCACTGCGGCGCTAACCCCGGACGGCCGGATCTACGCCGTCGGACGCCAGGACGGCTCTCTCGAACTGTGGGACGTGAGCCGTCCCGGCACATGGCGACGGCTCGGGTCCCCGGTCATGGCCGCCGGAGATCTCGCCGAGCACGTCGGCATCAGCCACGACGGCCGGCTGCTGGCGCTCAGCGCCGACGACAACAGCGTCCACCTGTTCGACATCGGGGATCCGGCCCGGCCCGCGCCGCTGGCCGTGCTGGCGGGCACCAAGCCGGGGATCATCTATCAGACCGCGTTCAGCCCCAACGCCAAGCTCCTCGCCATGGCCAGCAACAATCACGACACGTACCTCTGGGACATCGCCGACCCGCGCCGGCCGCGGCTCACCGCGACCGTGCGAGGCTCGGCCGAGCCGATCTTCACCACCGCGTTCAGCCGTGCCGGAGATGTCCTGGCCACGGCCGGGGTGGACAAGACCACCCGGCTCTGGGACGTCACCGATCCGGCCCGGCCGAAACCCCTGGCCACCCTCACCGGGCCGGTCGGCGAGGTGTACTCCGTCGCGTTCAGCCCGGGCCGGGACGTACTCGCTGCTGGCAGCACCGACGACACGGTCTGGCTCTGGGATGTGCGGGACCCACGCCACCCGGGTCACCTGGCCACGCTGACCGGGCCTGCCGACGCGGTGCTCGGCATCGCGTTCGCGGCGGACGGCACCACGCTCGCCGCGGGCGGCCACGACCGCACGGTACGGCTGTGGACCACCGACCCCGATCTCGCAGCGGCGCAGATCTGCGCCACCGCCGGATACCCGCTCACCGCCGCGGAGTGGCAGCAGTACGTGCCGGCCGGCGCGTACCGGCCGCTCTGCCCATAAGCAAGCGGCCAGCCCGCGCCGGCCTGACGACCACCTATCGCCCGGTCGACCGGCTCACGGAGCCCTCCAGCAGCCGGCGAAAAACCAGCCGAGGTAGGTCTGGTGGCCAAGCCCGTCGACCGAGGACGCGTGGAAGCCGGCGCAGACCTCAGTGCCGGGGTTCGCGTTCACGGTGTAGGTCCAGTTGGTGCCGGGTACGCCGTACTGGCTCGCCCCATTCGGGTTCCAGGCCGACTGAGTGACGATGAGTCCAGCTGTCCCGGCGATCCGGCTGAGCCGGCCCCAGCCGACCCGGCCACAGCCGGTGGCGTAGCGGATCTCCTCGCGCATGGTCACGCCACCGATGGTGAAGTCGGTGTATTTCGGGGTGCTGCCGGTGCCGCACCCGCTGGGATCGACGCCGGGTGTGCCGGCCCAGGCCGGAGCACTGCCGCCGACCAGGGCCACGGTAACCGCGGCCGCCAGCAGGCCGGCCTTGATGGTGGTACGCATCGGATACTGTCCCTTCGCTGATCAGCCGCACCGGTGGCGGCTGTGCCACCAAGGTCGCCGCCGCGGAACCGGTCCGTCCAGGTCCGACGAACAGTCCGGACGACCTCGGTGTACGGGGTTGTCCGGACATCCACGGAGCCGGTGACCGGAACCCGGCCCGCGTTTCACCATCGGGTGCATGTCAGATCCGAAAGTGCTCCAAGCACAGCAATGGGTGAACGCTACCTACGAGTCCGTCACCGGCTACGAGGAGTGCCCGGAGGACGGCCGCACGGGTTGGTCGACCATGAACGCCCTCATCGAGGGCCTACAGCACGAGCTGGGCATCAGCCCGGTGGTCGCGAGTTTCGGCCCTACCACGGCGGCGCGCCTCAAGGCGTTGGGCGAGATCGGCCCGAGCCTGACCGGCGGCGTGAAGCCGAACATCATCGCGATCCTTCAGCACGCCCTGTTCTGCAAGGGCTACTGGGGGGCCGACGTTTACGGCACGTACAACGGTACGACTCTCAGCGCAGTGCAGAGCCTGCGGTCGAACATGGGCATCCCGCCCGGCAACGGCACCGTCGACGTACGAGTCGCCCGCTGCATCCTCAACATGGACGCGTACGTGGTCGTCGCTGGCGGCACCGACAAGATCCGCGATGTGCAGCGCTGGCTCAACGGCCGGTACTGGCAGCGGGACGCCTACACGATCGGGCCGTGCGACGGCATCTACTCCCGTGACGTGCAGAAATCCCTGATGATCGCCATTCAGTACGAGTTGGGGCTCAGCCCCAACGGCAACTTCGGGCCCGGTACGCAGGCCGGTCTGCGGACGCACCCGCTCTCGGCCGGCTCCAGCGGCATCTTCGTCGAGCTGTTCTCGGCCGCCTGCGTCCTCAACGAACCGATCGGCGTCTACCGCACCAACCGGCGCAGTACGTATGACGCCACCCTCACCGACTTCGTGCGTGCCTTCCAGCAGTTCTCCCTGCTTAACCCGTCCGGCGCCGCCGACTACCAGACCTGGGCGCAGCTGCTGGTCTCGATGGGTGACCCGGACCGCCCTGCGTCCGGCTGCGACACCCGCTTTGAGATCACCGCAGCCAGGGCGAGCTGGTTGTACACCAACGGCTACCGGATGGTGGGCCGGTATCTGTACGACCCACCCGGCTCCACCCTGGACAAGGAAATCAAGCCCGGCGAATTGCAGGTGATCTTCAACGCCGGCCTGCGGGTGCTGCCGATCTACCAGGACAACGCCCGCGAACCGGCCGACTTCACTTACCTGGCCGGCTATCAGCACGCCGTCAACGCTCACAACCTCGCCGCTGGGCACGGATTCGACCGGGGCACGGTGATCTACTTCGCGGTCGACTACGACGCAACCCAGGACGAGATCGACGAGGCGGTCATCCCCTACTTCCAGGGTGTCTCGGCTGGGCTGACCAGCTGCGGCAAGCGGTATGTGCACGGCGTGTACGGCTCCCGCAACGTGTGCGCCGACGTCACCGACCGCACCTTCGCGCGCTGCTCCTTCGTCTCGGGCATGTCCTGGGGCTTCTCCGGCAACCTCGGCTTCCCGCTGCCGGCGAACTGGTCGTTCAACCAGATCAAGGAGTTCCAGGTCACCAACGGCGCCGACACGTTCGACCTGGACCGCGACATCTGGCGCGCCAGCGCCGACCCCGGCTCGTCTTCGGTCAACAACCCGGCCGGCCCGGCCGACGCCTTCGTCGCCTATGTGCAGCGGCTCTACGACCTCGCCGTCGCTTACGGCGGCAGCAGATCGTCGTCCCAGCTGGTCATGGAGTTCATCAGGCACCGCGAGTACGGCAGCAAGGACCCGATCAACCAGCTCGGTTGGTCCTTCCTGATCGGCGACTTCGACCAGGGATTCATCGACTTCGCCGAGGCACGTGGCGCCACCATCCAGAGCGGTTTCAAGGACCCGTACACCGGGTTCGACCTGGGCGCCGAACACCTGATGGCGACGGCCAACGGCCACTACGTCACAGCGCGGCCGGCCGACCCGGCCGAAGCGAACGGCGGCGACGTGGCCGGTTGGGCCGGGGACCTGATGACCTTCTACGCCGACTGGCTCACCTCCGAGGAGGAGTACGCCTCCGGCGAGGCGTTCTGCGCCGCCAAACTGGCCAAGCCGAACGTGGTGTCATCGTTCAGCTTCACCGACTTCTGCGAGGACGCCGACGGCTATCTCATTGCCGCCGCGGTCCGTTCGGGCCGGACCATCGTCCAGGCCGTCCGCGACCACTACGTCAACGGCGGGGGCGTACACCGATTCACCGATTACTTCACCAGTCGATGGGGCACCGCCGTGCGTAGCTATGACGCCGCGTACGCCGCCCTGACCAAGCCGGACCTGACCCTGGGGCTGGCCCGCAAGCAGTTGATCACCCTCCACGGCGTGGCCCTGCTGCCGTCGATGATGGCCGACCTGCCCGGTGGCGCTGCAAAGCTCGCCGGCTTCGTACAGGGCTTCACCACCGCCCTGCAGGACCGCGTCACATGGAAAGGACCTTCCTGATGGCCGCAGAGATCTCCCGTCGATCCCTCCTCACCGCCGCCGCCCTCGCCGGGTCGGTCGCCGCGGTCGCGCCGGCAGCGTCAGCCGCCGCCGCACCCCGGCGATGGACCAAGGCCCGCTCGGCGAACGGCTGGCCGATCACCGAGCGGACGGCCTGGTACTCGATCGAGGGCAGCGGCCTGCGGGTGCGGCTCGCCGCCGGTGCCCCGGCGGCGATTCTTGTCTACGTCGCCCGTCGTCTGCACTACGAGCTCGACCAGCTCAGCCCCGGCGACGTCGTCGGCGTGCCCGCTTCCAAAACCGTGACCGAGGACTACGAGTCGAACGGCCTGTCCGGCACCGCCGTCACCTTCCGCGCCCGCGCCTACCCGCTTGGCGTGACCGGCGGCTTCTACGAAGCCGAACTGGTCGTGATCCGGGACATCCTCGCCGAACTCGACGGCGTCGTCGCCTGGGGCGGCGACTTCCGCCGGCCGAAGGAGGCGCACTTCCAGATCGCGCACGGCCCCGGTCATCCGGCACTGCTGCTGACGGCGAGCCGGGTGCTCGACAATAGCGGAGCACGCCCGGCCGGACCACGAACCGACGGCACGCTGTCCGCCGGCTCCATCGATGCGTTCGACCCCGCCCGGCGAAGCCGCTGAGACAGGCCGGCGTGCATGGATACATGCCGACGTCGAGGGGTCGAAGCGGCAAGGTGCGCGCTCTCGGAGCGCCGGTAGGAAGACAGACGTGCTTCTCGCCGGAGCCCGCAGTGTCTGCGGCGCTCCGGCGGCCGTACTCGCCCAGCGTTGTTGCGCGGGGTGCGGAGGACTATTCGTACGGGTCCTTGGGGGCGGTCACCTGTCGCCAGGATTCGATGTCGATGTAGGGGATCTCCTCGTCGTTGATGGGGTCGTGGGTGATGCGGTCGGTGTAGCGGCCGGTGACCTGGATCCAGGTGTCGTTGGCCAGACCGGTGGGCGCGCTGCCGGCCATGCCGAGTTTGACCGGTCGGCCGTCGGCGGCGCAGCAGGACAGGATCATGCGGGCGAGGATCGGTTGTCCGTCGGGTCCCGGGGTGATGAAGCCGGTGAGCTGGACCCGGCGGTTGCCGATCGACTCGCCCTTGTCGAACAGGGCGCGGGAGGCGTAGTCGAACACTGTGGTCGTCGCCGGATCGCCGGGCGGCAGGGGCGGGTAGTCATCGTCCTGGTCAGCGCTGAGCGCGGTGCCCGCTTGGCCGGCGGCGAACGAGCCGAGGGCGGGTGGACTCACGAGCAGCAGGCCGAGGGCTGGGAGAAGCAGCAGCCAGGCGACTCGTGGTTCGTGGTGGGCGTGTTCGTTGGGGAGATCTTGCCTCGCTGATCCGCTCGTGCTCTGTTCAGCGGGCTGCGGCGGATTCCCGCCGGCGGGATCGTTCCGGTCCTCGGGCCGGTCGATGTAGGGGCGTAGTTCGTACCAGAGGGTCATCACCGCGACGGCGATCAGCAGCAGGCTGGCGGCGATGAGGAACGGTCGCAGCCCTTCCTTGACGTAGCGCAGGTAGAGGTCCGTGACGCTGGCCCGCAGGACCGCGGCTCCGAGGAAGGTCAGGACGCAGGCCTGTGCCATCCGGTTCACAGCAGCACCATCCCGGTGATGACGGCGACCGCGACGGCGACCGTGAAGGTGGCCGGCGCGAATCGGGCGGCGAAGCGACGGCCGAAGATGCCGGCCTGCATGGAGATGAGTTTCAGGTCGACCATCGGGCCGACCACCAGGAAGGCCAGCCGGGCGGTGAGGGAGAACTGCGACAGGGAGGCGGCGACGAACGCGTCCGCCTCGGAGCAGATCGACAGCAGCACCGCGAGCCCGGCCAGGGCGAGCACGGACAGCACCGGCTGGTCGGCGAGGGTCTGCAACCACCGCTCGGGAACGACGACGTTGATGGTGGCAGCGGCCATCGCGCCGATGACGAGGAAACCGCCGGCGTGGGCCACGTCGTGGCGTACGGCGGACCAGAAAGCTTCCCCGCGTCGGAGCCCGTCCAGGTCGGGTCGACGCGGGAGTCGGATCCAGTCGGCGCGGCCCAGTCGCAGCCAGAGCCAGCCCATGGCCATGGCGACGATGAGGCTGGCGACCGCGCGGGCGAGGACCATCTCCGGGTTGTTGGGAAAGGCCACGGCGGTGGCGACGAGGACGATCGGGTTGATCGCCGGCGCGGCGAGCAGGAATGCCAGTGCCGCCGCTGGTGTGACGCCGCGGCGGATCAGGGAGCCGGCGATCGGCACGGCTCCGCACTCGCAGCCGGGCAGGATCACCCCGGCGGCGCTGGCGACCGGGACGGCGAGGGCGGGATGCTTGGGCAGGGCCCGGGCCCAGAACGAGCGGGGTACGAAGACCGCGATCACGGCGGAGAGCAGCACCCCGAAGACGAGGAATGGCACGGCCTGCACCATCACCGAGACGAACACCGTCGTCCAGGTCGCCAGCGACGGCGCGGACAGCAGTCCCGCCAGGGGGTCGCGCAGGAAGATGAGCAGCACCAGCACGGCGGCGAGGATCTGGACCGAACCGATCCGGCCGGCGAAGGGAAACCGGGGTCGGTGACCGTGGTCGTGCTGAGCAGTGTCGAGGCCGGGCGGCGTGCCACGTGCGTCGACGGGCGCGTCGGGGACGGTGTTGGTGGTGGGCTTGGCTGCGGCCACGCCGCCCCCCTCTCCGCTCTGGGGATGTGGATACGTCTCAGCGCCGGGTCGCGGTGCGTGGGAGCCCAGCCCAGGAAATCGGGGATGGGCTCCCACGCGATGCGGATGGATCAGCTGACGGTGCCGATGGAGACGGCGCCGCGTCCGACGACTGCGCCGTCGTTGGTGACGACGGCCAGTTCGCCGTACAGCTCACGCCCGGCGCTTGGGGCGGACTGGGCGGTCACCGTCCCGGTGAGGGTGGCGGTGGCGCCGTTGGGCAGGGCGAGCGGGGTCGGCGGGGTGTCCAGCGTGCCCAGCGACGACGCCGAGAACGAGTCTCGGTAGTCGTAGGCGGTGTTGGTGTTCGGTCCGTCGACGGCGTACCCGTCGACGACGACCCGGTAGGTGCCCGCCGGCGGGTTGGCGATGGTCACCGCTTCCTCGGAGTCACCGTCAGCGGACAGACCGACCTGCGTGTCGCCGCGGAACACCGTCAGGTCCAGGTCGGCGCCCAGGTTGGCGGTGTTGCCGATCCGGGCCGTGAACCTGTTGGCACCGGCCGGAACGTCGACCAGGTACTCCTGCTGGGCGCCCTCGGCGATGGTCGGACGCTCGGCGTGCACGCTGGACAGCGGACCGCCCTGACCGGTCACCGCGACCGGCCCGAAGGTGTTGGTCAGCGTCCACGTCGCCGGGGCCGGCTGGCCGGCGGTGAGCGCCGGCAGTTCGATCACGGCTGGTTCGACCTGCACGCCCTGCACCCGGGCCTGCAACTGGAACGGGTTCTGCAACGCCGGTGAGGTCCGCCGTGCCTCCACCTCGATCTCCCAGACCCCGGCGATCGGGTTCTGGTAGTCGCGCTCCTGCGGCTTGCAGGCGGCGGCGTCGGAGTAGTTGGTGTAGCAGGCGGTGCTGGTCGTGCTGTCCACCGGCACGCCGTAGGGGTTGATGGCGATGAACCGGGTCTGCGACCCGGTGGCGATGCCGGACAGGTTCACCTGTAGCGCCCCGGCACCGGCCGGCACGGTGATGAAGTACGAGGTGAAGCTGTTGCGCGCCACCGAGCCCTCGGCGGAGAACGAGTAGCCGGGCTTGGTGACGGTGGTGGCGGCCACCACGACGGCGGAAACCTCGAAGTCGAGTACCGAGGTCTTCGGGTCGTCCACGGTCAGGATCGTGCCGTGCGCGCCGGTGGTCGACGGCTTGGCGGTGACCGGGATCGTGACGGTCTTGTTCAGCGGGAGCGCGACCGTCTTGGGTGCGGTGAAGGTGCCGTCGTTGCCGCGCAGGGCCAGCTTGTGGCTGATGGTTCCGGCCGGGCCGCTGGTACGGGTGACCTTGACCGGGTAGGTGCGGCTCTGGCCGACCTTGTGCCCGCCCTCGGCCGGGGTGCAGCGGTTGTAGACGCCGGCGCCGCGGTGGGGGTTGGGGACGAACCGGCTCAGGTCGCGGTCGTAGCGGGTGAGGTTCTCCGACAGCTCCGTGCAGACCGGGGCGTCGGAGACGTACGAGCGGGTCTCGACGGTCTTGGCGAGCAGCTTCCACGCACCGGGGACGTTGAACATGCCGTAGCCCTGCGCGTACGTCGCCACGTCCGTGATGGGCTTGGCGGAGGTGTAGATGGCCCGGCGCAGCGCGGCCGGGGTGACACCCTTGTCGGTGGCCTTGGCGGCGGAGAGCAGCAGAGCGGCGGCACCGGCGGCCTGCGGGGAGGCCATCGACGTGCCGTTGAGCATCTGGTAGCCCGGCGGCAGCGTGTAGCCGGCCTCGGCAACGGGGATGCCCGGCTGCCACGTCGGCGCGGTGGAGATCGCCGATCCGGGGGCGGTGATGTTCGGCTTGAAGCCACCATCCTCGCGCGGACCGCGAGAGGAGAAGTTGAACAGCGCGTTCTTCTTCGTGACCACCGAGCCGTAGTTGGCCAGCCAGGTGTCCTTGCTGATGTTCGCGGCGACGCTGACGACGTTCTCGGCGACCGAGGGGTCGCCGACGGTGTTCAGGCCCGGTCCGGAGTTGCCGGCGGAGATGAACATCTGCACGCCGTAGGTGGTGATCAGGTCGTTGTAGAGCTGCGCGCGGGCGTTCGCGCCGTCGTTGAGCGTCGGCAGGCCACCGATGGACATGTTGACCACGTCGACGTGCCGGTTGATCACCAGGTCGGCCATGCCGGTGGTCAGCGCCGCGGTGGTGCAGCCGCCACCCCAGGAGCAGGCCCGGGCGGAGACGAGCTTGGCGCCGGGGGCGGCGCCGTCGAAGGAGGTGTTGCCGAGCATGTCGTTGGCGGCGGTGATGCCGGCGACGTGGGTGCCGTGGGTGGCCTCGATGATGCCGATGTTGACGTAGTCGGCGTACGGGCCGGGCTGTCCGTCTCCCGGGTTGATGTCGACGTCCTCGCGGTACTCGACAACGAAGGGCATCTGGTCCCGCACGGCGGTGGCGGGGTTGTCGGTGCCGAAGTGCCCGACGTCGAAGCGTTCCCGGTACGGGCGCATCAGCGTCTCGTCGGTGAAGCTGTTGTCCTGGTCGACGTCGACCCAGATGTCGTGGGTCTGCGGGTTGTAGAGCACGCCCCACGCGTCGGTGGTGTCCCCGTCGCGGTTCACGTCACCCGCCGGGTCGCTGGCGGCGGTGATCGACTCGCGGAACAGGTTGAACGTGTGGGTGCCCGCCGGCGCGGTCCACGTCGCGCCGCCCGCGCTGAACGAGGGTCCGGTCACCTCGGTGACCATGCGCCGCCAGGTGCCGTCGTTCTCGGTCACGGGATCGGTGGCGGTGACCCAGTCGACGATCTTCCGCTCACCGGTCGTGGTCTTCTGCAGCGCCGGCTGATCCAGGTCGATGCCGGAGTCCATGATGCCGATTGTCACCCCGCGGCCGTCCCACTGCGGGTGAGCGGCTTTGAAGGACTCCGCGCCGGTCTCGTTGGTCGGCATGTACGGGTTCACCGCGCCGGTGCCCGCGCCGGGACCGCTGAGCGTCGCGCCCTGCGCGGCGGCCTTCGCACCGGAGGCCGCGGCACCGGCGGTCGGGTCCGGTAGGTGGATGACCTCGTCCAGGTCGATGGCGGCGACGCCCGGCAGCCTGGCGGCCTTGAGGACCTTGCTGGTGGGCACTGTGGCCAGGACGTAGCCGATCTGGTCAAAGCGCCTGTTGACCGCGCCGCCGAGGGCCTCGACGCCATCGACGACAGCGTTGCTCCGGCCCTTTTCGGCTGCGACGATCAGGGTGACCGTCGGCGCGTGCTTCGCCTCGGCCTGCGCGAGCAGCTTGGCGTCGTGCGAACCCAACGTCTCGGCGGGGGTGGCCGCAGGAGTGTCGGGGGTGGAGGGAGCGGCACTCGCGGTGGCACCACCCGTCACGGTCATGGCACCGGCCGCCAGGACCGATGCGAAGAGCGCGGCGGAGGTACGTCTGCGCAGATTGCGGGGTCTACTCACGTTCTCTTTCCTCCAGAGAACAGGGCCCTGAGATGACAGGGCACGCGTGAGCGAATCCTTCTTGGTGTTGGTAGTCGATGTCGATAGGTGGTTCGACGTTGTGATCTCTCCGTGACATCGTCAGCGTGCCCCTTCACGACGAGGATGAGATCGACCGCCATGACCTCGAAGGATGTTCTCTGACCAAAGTCGGCCGTCGCCGCGCCGGTCGACGGCAGAGGCCACGGCCCGTCGGTGATGTCGCGCTGTCACGCCCGCCGCCCCACCGATACTCGTTTCGGTTTCCGTTACCGTGCGCCCGGCGCTCGACCTGCGGCGGGCCGATCCGCGCTGCCCGCACTGGCACAGAAAGCGGGGTCGGAAGATGGCGCGGCGGCGCACATGCGCAACAACGCATAATGGTCCGACGGGCAGCGGGGCGACGTGTCGGAAGCGACAGGCCGGCGGCGCCCGACATCACGGGAGGATGGCGGCCACGGTGAACCAGGCGATGCCGAATGTGACCCGGAACACCCGACAGCGGGCAGAGGTGCTGGCGCTGCTGCGCGAGGTGGAGGGCTTCCACTCGGCGCAGCAACTGCACCAGATGCTGCTGGCGCGTAAGGCGGGAGTCGGCCTGACCACCGTCTATCGAACGTTGCAGTTGCTGGTGGATGCCGGCGAGATCGACTCGACTCGGCTGCCGGGCGGCGAACAACTCTTCCGCCGGTGCAGCCAGAGCAAACACCACCACCACCTGGTCTGCCGAGACTGTGGGCGCACCGTCGAGGTGGCCGGTCCGGCCGTGGAGCGGTGGGCCGACCAGGTTGCCACCCAGCACGGGTTCGTGGACGTCGGCCACACTTTGGAGATCTTCGGCACCTGCGCCGAGTGCGTCCAATGAGCGATAGACGGATCGTCTAGTTCGAAACCAGGGCGTGGGTCGGTCGGGTAGTAGCTGGCTCAGGTGGAGATGGGGTGGTGGCGGCGGTTGGAGTCGACGGCGTACATGCGGGCTTGGGCGATGTCGAAGTACATGCCGGTCAGGGTGAGACGGCCGGCGGCGACGGCGGCGTTGACGGTGGGGTGGGTGCGCAGGTTCGCTAGTTGCTGGGTGATGTTGGCAGTGCAGCAGGCTTGTTCGTCGGTCGGGTCGTCGAAGTGCGCACCGGACTGGGCGAGCCAGCGGCCCAGTGCCGAGTCGGTGTCAGTCGTGCCGCTCATCAGGGCTCGTACCGCGCTGCAGCCGGAGTGTCCGCAGACGGTGATGGTGGTGACGCCGAGGACGGTGACGGCGAAGTCGATCGCGGCGGCGACCGAGGTATCGGGGGCGTCGTTAGCGGGCACGATGTTGCCGACGTTACGCACGCAGAACAGGTCGCCCGGGCCGCTGGCGGTGATGAGGTTGGGGACCAAGCGTGAGTCGGCGCAGGTGATGAACAACTGGTCGGGTGCGTGGCCGTTGTGGGTGAGTTCGGCGAGTTCGGGTCGGACAAGCGGCGCGACGCTGCGTTCGAATTCGCGGATGCCGGCGGCCATGGCGTCTTGGCGGTCGCGGTCGGCACCCTGCCACCGCGACCAGGAGCCGAGGAAGCGCGGGGTGCTCTTGCCGGCGCCGAGTCGGTCGGAGGCGGCACGGTGGAACCAGGAGTCGTGCATCTCGCTGATGTGGACGTCGCCGCCGGTTCGAATGTAGGACTGCTGCCAGTTGTGGAGGGTTTCGTAGGCGCCGTGGTCGAGATAGTCCAGATGCAGTTCGACTTCCACGTGCTGGGCGGCGGGTAGCGCGGCGAGTCGGCGGGTGAGCCGCCCGGAGGCGATGAACGCCAGGCTTCCGGAGATCGACACGAGCCACGTGTCGGGTGCCGGTTGCGTGGTCCGGATCTCGCAGCGGGCGAGGCGCCACAGCATGAACAGCACCGCTGCTGCCATGCCGAGGCCGACGCCGGTGAGCAGGTCGGTGGCGGTGACACCGGCCGCGGTGATCAGGTACACGGGCAGTTCCCGGTGCCGGGCATACGTGCGGATCTGCGCGAGGCTCACCAGCCGCAGGCCGACGACCACGAGGACCGCGGCGAGCGCGGCCATCGGGATCATCTCCAGCACCACAGCGCAGAGCAGCACGAACACAGCGATCCAGACGCCGTGCAGGATGGCCGAGGCTCGGGTGCGGGCGCCGGCCGCGACATTGGTCGAACTGCGTACGATGACGCCGGTGACCGGCAGGCCGCCCAGCGTGCCCGAGACGGCGTTCGCGGCGCCCTGGGCGATAAGTTCCCGGTTGAGGTCGGCGCGTGGCCCGTCGTGCATCCGGTCGACGGCTACCGCAGAGAGCAGCGACTCCACGCTTGCGACCAGGGCGATGGTGATAACGGCCACGGTGATCTCGCGCAGCGGTGCCTCCGGCCAGCGGGCGGTGGTCAGTTCACTGAGTGGCTCGGCGGGCAGATTTACCCGCTGCACGTCGAGGCCCAGGGCCGTCGCGAGAACGGTCGCGGCAACCACCGCGATCAGTGCCGCCGGGAGTAGGGTCGTCTTGACCAGACGTGGCCAGATCAGCAACAGCGCGATGGTCAACGCGCCCAGCAGGACGGACACCCCGTGGTGACCGGCGATCTGACCGGGTAGATCACGCAGGTTCGCCCACGCGGAGCTCTGGGGCGCGCCGCCGAGCACCACGTGAATTTGGCTCAGTGCGATGACCAGCCCGATGCCGGCGAGCATGCCGTGCACAACTGCCGGTGACAGTGCGAGCGCTGCCCGGCCGAGGCGGGTGACGCCCAGCAGAATCTGCACCCCTCCGGCGACGGCCACGATCGCGGCGGTGCCGGCGAAGCCGAACTCGACGATGGTGCCCGCGACGATCACGGTGAGGCCAGCCGCCGGCCCGCTCACCTGCAGCGGAGCTCCGCTGAGTGCGCCCGCGACGATACCGCCCACGACGGCGGCGATCAGCCCGGCCAGCAATGGCGCCCCTGACGCCGCAGCGATACCCAGGGACAACGGGATCGCGATCAGGAAGACCACGATCGATGCGGAAAGATCATGTCGGAATGCCTTGAGGGCGGACATTCCGGGAATCTACCTGCGCAGAGTTAACGAGGCATTACACCAGTGACGTCCTGTGAGCGCGACGCCGGCAGCAATCGCCTGGACGAGTAGACGGCGGACCCACCAACTGCCGCGCCGGTCGGTCCAGCCGACCGGCGCTCCGACGGTCACCTGCCCTGGGGCCTGCGGCGGGCATACTTTTGGCGGAACTTCTCGACGCGGCCCGCGGTGTCGAGGAGGCGTTGCTTGCCGGTCCAGAAGGGATGGCTGGCGGAGGAGATCTGGACGTCGATGACCGGGTAGGTGTTGCCGTCGGCCCATTCGATGGTCTGGTCGCTGGTGGCGGTGGAGCGGGTGAGGAAGGCGAAGTCGGCGCTCCTGTCGCGGTAGACGACGGGTCGGTACTCGGGGTGGATTCCGGGCTTCACGCGGGTGGCGCTCCTGCGGTGTCGGTGTCGGCCAGCTCCTCGGTGTGGCGGGGGAAGCAGCCGGCGAACGGGTCGCGGTAGGTGCGCCAGGTTTCCTCGCCGTCGGCGAGTTCGGCGTCGGTGAGCAGGCAGCGGGCGAGGGTGCGGTGCAGTTCGACGGGGTCGACGTCGAGGCCGATGAAGACCAGGTGCTGGTGGCGGTCGCCGTAGTAGGGGTCCCATTCCAGTGCGGCGGCGAGGCGGCGTTGGTCGTCGACGTGTTCCCAGCGGTCCTCGGGCAGGCTCACCAGCCAGTGTCCGAGCGAGCCCATCGACAGGCCGCCGCCGGCGAACTCCCACGCCACCACGGCGTCGGGTTGGCTGGCCAGCCAGAGATGGCCTCGGGAGCGGATCATCTCGGCGTTGACCTGCTCCAGGACGTCGTGCAGGCGTTGCGGGTGGAACGGGCGGCGGGCGCGGAAGACGGCGGAGACCACGCCGCAGTCGGATTCCGGCTCGTGTGTGCCCAGGGTGTAGCCCTGCAGCCCGCGGGCGAGCAGCCCGGGGGTCTCTGGTCGGTGCCGATGGGTGTGGCGCAGTTGGCGGGTCAGTGTGCTGGCGTCGACGAGGTCACCGCCGATGCGGATGTGCACCGCCCACGGCGCCATGCGTTGCAGCAGGACCGACAACCGACTGGAGTCGAATTCGCCCTCCCGGGACTGCCCCCAGAGCACCAGCGTGTCGGCGTACTCGATCTGGCGGACCACGACGTCGGCGAGCGCCCGGTCGTCGTTCTCCGCGGCCTGGATGCCGAGTGCGGTGAGGGCGTCGGTGCTGGCGAGGCCGTCGAGCAGGTGTTCGGCGTGGAGGACGGTGACGTAGGAGTCGACGCGGATCAGCTCGGTGATCGGTGCGCCGTCGACGAGGCAGTGGGCGCAGGCGGCGGCGACCGCCTCCGGCTCCGCCACTTCGGGCAGCATCAGCACCAGGTCGCGGCCGGGATGGCTGTGGGCGAGCCGGACGAGGGTGGGCAGCACGTCGTCGCGCAGGGTGCAGGAGACACAGCCGTGCCTCAGGGTGACCTGCTCGTCCTCGATGATGCCTGCGCTGGAGCGCACCACCCGGCGTACGACGCCGTCGCGGATTCCGGCGAGGTCGTGCCGTACCAGCAGCAGTGACTCGTCGGCGGCGAGCAGCGCGCGAGCGACGGCGTAGGTCGCCGCCGGCCAGAATCCGGACAGCACCGTCAACGACGGCCGGGTGTCCGCGTCTGTTGTCACGACGTGGGTCGGGGCCTGTGGTGACGATGACATCGCTCTCCTCTCGAAGCTTAATGGAAACGATTGTCATTCTAGGCATACCGAAGCCGGCGTGGCCAACGGTGACCCGGGGTGGGTCTGACCGAACGGGTGATGTAGAACTGAAAACCGTTGTCGTTATCGTTTGTCTTGAGCAAGGGAGCGTTCACTGTGTCCCGTCGTTGTGACGTCACCGGCGCGAAGCCGAGCTTCGGCAACGCCGTGTCCCACTCCCACCGGCGCACCCGCCGCCGGTGGAACCCGAACCTGCAGAACCACAGCTACTGGCTGCCGTCGCAACGGCGATGGGTCAGCCTCACCCTGACGACGAAGGCGCTGAGGACCGTGGACCGCAAGGGCATCGAGAGGGTCGTCGCCGAGCTGCGCGCCCGAGGGGTGAAGCTCTGATGGCCCGCCAGACCGATGTGCGACCGATCGTGCGGCTGCGCAGCACCGCCGGCACCGGCTACACGTACGTCACCCGCAAGAACCGCCGCAACGACCCGGACCGGCTGGTGCTGCGCAAGTACGACCCGGTCGTCCGCCGGCACGTCGAGTTCCGCGAGGCCCGCTGATGGCCAAGAGAAGCCTGGTCAATCGGCAGGCACGCCGCGAGGAACTGGTAGCCCGGCACGCCGAGGGGCGGGCGGAGCTGAAGCGGCTGGTCGCCCATCCGGACACCGACCCGGAGGTACGCGCCGACGCGGTGCGCCGGCTCAGCCATCTGCCGCGGGATTCCAGCCCGGTGCGGCTGCGCTCACGCGACCAGATCGACGGCCGTTCGCGCGGGGTGCTCACCCGGTTCGGGTTGTCCCGGGTGCGGTTCCGCGAGCTGGCTCTGCGTGGCGAGCTGCCCGGGGTGCGCAAGGCGTCCTGGTGATGGCAGCGCATGTACCACCGCGCGCAGGTACGCGCGGTGCTGAAAGGGGAGGTATGAATGCGACTCTGAGGGCTCGCGGTTTCGCGGCCCTGGTTGCCGGGGCGGTGGTGGTCGCCGGCACGGTGCTGGCGCCGACCACCGCGTCGGCGGCCGAGAAGGTGCTGCTGTCCAAGGGGCACACCGATGCGGTCGACGTGCACTACGAGGATGGTGCGCTGTCGTTGAAGGTGCACGACGACACGGTCAGCCCTTCGGTGACGCGGGACCCGGCGGACGTGACGTTCCAGGTCCTGCCGGAGGCGGCGATGGCCGTTCCGGACGATCCGCGGTTCGCCTTCCTCGGGCCGGCGGGCAGCCAGGTCTGGTTGCTCCCGCTGACCCAGGACCCGGATCTGCTCTGGCCGGGTTGGAACACCACGACGCTCGGTTCGGGGGTGTTCGAGGGGAACAAGGTACGGCTGAGCCTTGTCGATGTTCAGGGGCCGGGCGCGGTCACGCTGTTCACGCAGGACTCGTTCGGCGGTCCGATCATCAAGTTCCGCTCCGACGACGGTCTGCCGGACGCGATCGACGTGCCGGTGCACACGCACGCGCACTCGAACTGGGCGTTCGGCGCGCTGGGTAGCTACACCCTGACGTTCCAGGCCGACGCGACGTTGACCAGCGGCACGACGGTCAGCACCGGGCCGGTCGACTACTCGTTCGTCGTCGGCGAGCTGTCCGGCGGTGGGCCGGAGGTCGGCCTGTCGGTCAGCGGTATGGCCGACGAGTACCAGCCCAACGACACGGTGACGCTCAACGCGGTGCAGACGCCGCAGACCGAGCTGGACCACTACCACTGGTTCAGCAGATGCCCCGGCACGGACGACTGGGCCATCATCGCGGGTGAGGCGGGAGCGAGCTACTCGTTCACGGCCACCCGGGAGCTGAACGCCTGCGAGTACGTGGTGAAGCTGTATGGGGACGCCCACGAGGTGGTAGCGACCAGCGAACCCGTGGCCCTCTGGGTGGCGTTCCCGCCGGAGGAGCCGGGCACCTCGCAGACGATCACCGCGTCGATCGACGAGACGCAGGGTTCGCTGGTAATCAGCGTCAACCCGGACGACCGGGCCGTGGTGCTGCCACCGGCGCAGCTCACCGCCGGTGGTGACCGGTGGGAGAGCAACGGTGAGCTCCGTCCGGTCACGGTGACCGACACCCGCGCCGGCCGACCGGGGTGGAGCGCGTCCGGGCAGATCCCGGCCGACTTCGCCGGGCCGGACGGTGCGACGTTCAGCTCCGGCTACCTCGGCTGGAACCCTCGGGTTGTCGCTCAGGGTTCCGGGCAGGGTGTCGTCGCCGGTCCGGCGGTTACTCCGTACGTCGTCGGGTCTGGCGGCGGTCTCGGAAACAGCGCGGTGCTGGGCACGGCGCCGGGCGGTGCCGGGCGGGGCACCGCGCAACTGGGCGCGGGTCTGCGGCTGAGCCTGCCCACCGAGACGGTCGCGGGGACGTACTCCGCGACCCTCACCCTCACCGCGATCTGATCGCCCGAACCCGTCCGGTGGCCCGGCGCTGAACCCGGGTCACCGGACGGTCGCGGGGTGGGCGGGCTGTTGCCGCGACCCGCCCACCCCGCTTCACCTGTCGTATCCAGGAACGGAACGAATCCCCGCCATGCGTCTGCTCGCCGCCATCGCCACCGGCATCGCCCTGCTCGGCGCGGCCCCGGTCCCGGCTCCGCCCACGCCCCCCGCACCGTCGGCGTCTGCCGTGACGTGGGGAGTGACGCCGTCGAGTGCGAAGGGCCCGAACGGTCGGCCGGCGTTCACCTACAAGCTCGATCCCGGTGCCACCCTGACCGACTACGTCGCGGTCACCAACCACTCGGCGCGCCCGCTCACCCTGAACCTCTACGCCAGCGACGCGTTCACCACCGCGCAGGGAGGGTTCGACCTGCTGGCCGGTGCTCAGAAGCCCACCGACGTCGGCGCCTGGGTTCGCTTCGCCGGCGGCACAGTGACCATCCCGTCCGCGTCCCGCCTGGACATCCCGTTCACGCTCACCGTGCCGGGCAACGCCACGCCCGGGGACCACGCTGGCGGGATCGTCACCTCGCTCGCCGCCACCGCGGCAGACGTGCAGGGCAACCAGGTCGCCGTCGACCACCGGGTCGGCGCGCGGATCTACCTGCGGGTGAGCGGCAAACTGCAACCGGCGTTGACCGTCGAGGACCTTCGGGTACGGCACACCGGCTCGCTCAACCCCCTCGCCGGTGGCACTCTCACCGCGACCTTCACCGTCCGCAACACCGGCAACGTCCGGCTCACCGGGCAGCCCACGCTCGCCGCGACCGGCCCGTTCGGCCTCGGCCGGCGCCTGACCGACGCGGCGGCGCTGCCGGAGATCCTGCCGGGCGGCGAACTGACCACCACCGTAGGCATGACGGGCGTGCCGCCACTGTTCCGGCTGACCGCGAGCGCCGCCGTCACACCCGCCGCCGTGGGTGACCAGGTTCTCGATCCGGAGCCACGAAGCGACACGGCGCGGGCCACCGTCTGGGCAATGCCCTGGCCGCAGCTGGGTCTGCTGGTCCTGCTCGCCCTCGTCGGCTGGGCGCTGATCGCCGCCCGCCGACGGCGGGCCCGACAGATCGCCCGGGTGGTAGCCGCTGCCCGGGAGGAGGGCCGTGCAGAGGCCAGCCGTGCCGCGCCGGCCCTCTCGACCGCGTCGGGTGACGGCAGCGCCGCCAGTCACGTCGTCACGGTGCGGCACCACGTCGATGAACCACTACGAAGCCGTCTGGGGAGCAAGCAATGAGGATGAGAACCATGCGCGCCGGTGCCGCCGGTCTTGCGCTGGCCGTACTGGCGTTGGCTCTTGGGGGTGTGCCGGCGGCCGCGGAACCGGCGGCGGTCACCGCGGCCGGCGCGGACCTGGTGTCCGTCGCGCTCGACGGCGACTCGATGTCGCTGCGGCTGCGTGACGCCGCGCAGGTGTCCCGCGACGCGGCTGGACACGACCCGGCCGACGTGGTGCTCGGGCCGGCTGGCGGGCTGGCCGGCCGAGTGCCGGCAGGCAAGGCCTTCGCCTTCCTCGGTTCGCCGGGGCACGCTGTGTGGTCACTGTCCGCCGGCGACAGCGGGTTCCCCACGCTGGACACCACCGGGGTACGCCCCGGCGTCGTCACCGACGACACGGTGGCTCTCACCGTGCGTTCGGTCGAGGGCCCGGGAACGTTCACGGCGTACACCCTGTCCGGTCTTGGCACGGCGACCCCGCTCTTCGGCAGCGGCGCGGGTGTGGCGCGGACGGCGCGGCTGCCGGTGGCGACGCGTACCGGCGGCGTGGTCTGGGCCTTCGACGCGGCCGGTGACTACCGGCTGGCCCTGACCGGTTCGATCACCCTGCGCTCCGGCCGGAAGGTCAGCGCAGAGGCGACGTACCGGGTGCGCGTGCCGGCGATCAGCCCGGTCGAGCAGGCGCCGCTTGCGCCTCCGGCCAAGCGGGTGCCGGGGGCCGACGAGCAGTCGGCAGCACGCGCGTTCGCCGCACCCGCGGCTGCGCCGAAGGCCGCCACTGCGCCGGAGCCCGCGGCTGCCCCGAAACCCGCCGCAGCCCCACCGGCGGCGGCCGCGAAGGCGGCGGCCACCGCCGCCACCGGCGCCCGCCAGGTGATTGCCGACGGGCACGTCGACATGGGCCCCCAACTGTCCGCGGACAAGTGGACGATCCGGATCAAGGACGACCGGACCAGCCCACCGGCCTGGCGGGAGACCTCCGACGTGGTCCTGCACGTCAAGGACAACGCGAAGATCACGGTGCCGGCGGGCGCCGACTTCCTCGGCAAGCAGGGCGACGCCGTGTGGCTGCTGCCGCAGTCCCAGCAGGCGGGCATCGTCTGGCCCGGCTGGAACACCCAGCACGAGTCCGTCGTGTCGGGGGTCAGGGGCAACGTCACCTGGACGCTGAAGGGCGTCAACGGGCCCGGACGATTCGCCCTCTTCCTGACCGGCTCGTTCGGCAAGGCCGACGTGCTGTTCGACTCGGCCAATCCGTTTCCCCAGCAACTGAGCGTTCCGTTGAACACCCACGCGCACGGCAACTGGGCGTTCAGCAAGCCCGGCCTGTACCGCCTCGCCGTGCAGATGAACGGCACCACCAACGCCGGCAAGGCGGTTACCGACACGAAGACGCTCACCCTCGCCGTCGGCGACAGCACCGACCCGAACAGCGGCCTCGGTTCCGGCAGTGGCAGTGGTGCTGACGGTGACAGGAACGGCGGTGCGGCTCAGGGTGGTGGCGGGCCCCTGCCGCGTACCGGTGTCGGCTGGGTGCTGACGGCCGGAGCGGTCGGCATCGTCTTCGTGGCGGTCGGGGTTCTGCTGGTGGTGTTGGGCCGTCGCCGCCGTGCCGGCCTTTCGACGGCAGACGCATGAACCCGCAGGTCGTGCCACGGCTGCGGCAGGCGATCCTGTCGCTGCTGATCCTGGGGCTGGTCGCCGGCTGCCGGTCGGAGGTGGCGTTGAGCGCCGACGACGACCGGGTCCAGGTCATCACGACCACCGGCATCCTGCGGGATCTGGTGAGCAACGTCGGTGGTGAGCGGGTGGCCGTCACCTCCCTGGTGCCCGACAACGCCGACCCGCACAGCTACGAGCCGTCGCTGCGCGACGTCCGGGATGTCGTCTACGCCGACGTCGCGTTCAGCAATTACCTGCTCCTGGAGGAGCAGGCCGTCATCAAGGCGCTGGACGCGAACCTGCGCGACGGCGTACCGAACATCTCGCTGGCCGAGGGCGCGGTGAAGTACGCCGCGGAGATCATCCCCCTGGTTGAGGACGTGTCGCTGGACACCATCTGGTTGGGCATGCGCGTACGCGGCACCGGTGCGGCGCAGGGCGCGAACCGCGCCTCCGACGTGTTGCTCAGCGCGACCGCCGCGGACGGGCCGGGTCGGGTGCTCGGGTACCTGACCGAGTCGTTCGGCAACCCGTCGTTCTCCGTCGACTCCGGCGACGGTTTCGACGCCGCCAACGGGTACCGGGGCGACACCGCCACGTTGCCACCCGACGCCCACACCCACATGAGCTGGGCGTTCACGAAGCCAGGTGTCTACCGGCTGACCATGCGGGCGCACTTGGCGGTGACCCCCGAGACCGCCCCCGTGCCCCTGGGGGAGCAGGTGTTCACCTTCGCCGTCGGAGTGGACCCGCACTCGGTACCAGGCATGGCGGGCGCGCAGGTGCTGAACTCCGGCCACGCCGACGTCACTGTCGACCTCGACGAGCGGCGGCTCTACCTGTTCGCCGATCCGGAGGGCAGCGGCGAGGCCAACCAGCGGGTGTACGACCCGGCCGGCACCGTGATCGAGGTGCCGAACAAGGCGCTGCTGGAGGTGCCCGGTGACCGCAGGTTCCGGTTCCTCGGCCGGCCTGGCACCCAGGTCTACCAACTTCCGCAGGCGGTGCTCGGCAAGCACGTGCACGGCGAGATCGACCCGCACCTGTGGCAGAACGTCCGCAACGCCATCTCCTACGTGGAGCTGATCCGGGACACCCTGGTCGGTGCCGACCCGCAGGGCGCGACGGACTACCGCAGGAACGCCTCGGCCTACATCCGGGAACTGGAGATGCTCGACACCCAGGTCCGGGACACCATCGCCCGCATCCCGCCGTCGCGCCGGCACCTGGTCAGCACCCACGACGCGTTCGGCTACCTGGGCCAGGCGTACGGGGTCCAGATTTCCGGCTTCGTCACCCCGAACCCCGCCACCGAGCCGAGTCTCGCCGACCGCCGCCGGCTCACCGAGACGATCCGCAACCTGGGGATTCCCGCCGTCTTCCTGGAGCCCAACCTGGCAGCCCGGTCCACCACCCTCACCGAGGTCGCCCGCGAAGAGGGGCTGCGGGTCTGCCCGATCTACGGCGACACCTTCGACCGGGACGTCACCACCTACGCGGACATGATGCGGTTCAACGCCGAATCGCTGCACGACTGCCTGACCACGGACAAGTGATGGAGGAACCAGTGACGGCAGGACGGGCGCGACGCCGCCCCCGCACGACAAGCGCCATCCTGCGATGCGCGGTGGCCATGGTGATCGTGCTGGCCACGACGCAGACACCGGCCCGGGCCGAGGAGCCGACACCGGTCCTCAGGCAGTCGATCGCCGCCGACCAGCCCCTGGCCACCGGCCGGGCGGAACTCGCCACCGGGCACGTCGACCTCGGCCCCCGTTACGTCGACGACCGGTGGACACTGCTGATCCACGATGGCACGCAGGCGCGACAGGTGTGGCGCAACCCCGACGAGGCCCTGCTCCGGGTCTCCGACGCCGCGCTGCAGACTGTTCCCGACGACCCCGCGTACGCCTTCCTCGGCGTCGATGCCGGCAAGCGGGTGTACGTGGTGCCGCAGACCCAGAACCAGAACGTCGTCTGGCTCGGCTGGAACACCCAGGACCCGCGGGTGATGCAGACCATCGACCGGGGCGTCACCCTGACCCTGCTCCGCGTACGGGGACCGGGAAACCTCACGACCTACCTACAGTCGGGCAACTTCGCCGCACCTCAGCCGCTCTGGCGCTCCGCCGATTCCACCGCGCAGCCGTTCTGGGCCGAGGTCAACACCCACACCCACGCCAACTGGGTGTTCACCGCACCCGGCGTCTACCTGGTCGCGGTGCAGGCGTCGGCCGATCTGATCAACGGCGAGACGGTGTCGGCGACCCGCACGCTGCGCTTCGCCGTGGGCGACACCACAAGCGCCGACGAGGCATTCGCCGCCGCTGCGGACGTCCCCACCGCAGCAGGGCAGGCACCGACCGGCGAGGCGCGGGCCTCGGACGACGAGCCAGCCGGCCCGTCCACGACTCTGCTGCTCATCGCGCTGGGAGGCGCGGCCGCCCTGCTCGCCGTCGGACTGGTCCTCCTGCTGCTGAGGGGACGCGGCGCGAAGCGCCGGGCCGAACAGGAACGCGCCGCCGCACCGTCGGAGGGCCAGCGGTGAGAGCGCTCGACATCGAAGGATTGGACGTGGACCTCGGCGGCCGGCCCGTCCTGCGGGACATCCGGCTGCACCTGGACCGGGGCGAACTGGTCGGGCTGCTCGGGCCCAACGGCGCCGGGAAGACCACCCTGCTGCGCGCCATCCTGGCACTGACCCGCACCCGCGGCGGCACCGTGACGGTGGAGGGCAAGCCGCCGCGTCCCGGCCGTTCCGAGATCGGTTACGTGCCCCAGCGCCACGAGTTCACCTGGGACTTCCCCGTGTCGGTCGAACAGGCAGTGCTGAGCGGCCGGACCGGCCGCATCGGCTTGCTGCGCCGACCTGACGTCGCCGACTGGCGGACGGTCGGCGACGCGCTGGAGCGCGTACAGCTGACCGGGTTGCGGCGCCGGCCGGTCGGTGAGCTGTCCGGCGGGCAACGTCAACGCGTCCTGGTCGCGCGAGCCCTTGCCCTCGCGCCGCGCATCCTGTTGCTGGACGAGCCCTTCACCGGACTCGACATGCCCACGCAGGAACTGCTGGGCGACCTGTTCACCAGCCTGGCGGCAGAGGACCGCGCGGTGCTGATGACCACCCACGATCTCGTCGCGGCGGTGGACTCCTGCACCCGTCTGGTCCTGCTCAACGGCCGGATCATCGCCGACGGGCAGCCGGCGGACCTGCGGGACGCCGAGCCGTGGACGAAGACCTTCGGGGTGAGTGAGACCTCCCCCCTGCTGAAGCTCGTGAGGGCAACCTGATGTCGATCACCGATTTCCTCACCGACCTGCTCAACGCCGATCTCGCGTTCCTGCCCAAGGCGTTGGCGATAGCGGTCATGTCCAGCATCGTCTGCGGTGTCGTCGGCTGCTACGTCGTCCTGCGTGGCATGGCGTTCATCGGCGACGCCGTGGCGCACGCGGTCTTCCCGGGCATCGCGGTCGCCTTCGTCCTACAGGGCAGCCTGGTGCTGGGTGGCGCCGTCGCCGGTGTCACCACCGCCCTGCTGATCGCGATCTTCTCGCAGAACCGGCGCGTCAAGGAGGACTCGATCATCGGCGTCTTCCTGGTCGGCGCGTTCGCCCTCGGCATCGTGATCATCTCGCAGGCTCCCGGATACGCCGGATCGCTGCAACAGTTCCTCTTCGGCTCGATCACCGGTATCCCGGACCGGGACCTGTACGTCGTCGGGGGCACCGGCCTGGTCATCCTCGGCCTGGTGCTCGCCCTGCACAAGGAATTCGTCGCGGTCTGCCTGGACCGGGAGATGTCGCGCGCCATGGGGCTGTCGGTCTTCTGGCTCGACATAGTGCTCTACGTCCTTGTCACACTGGCCGTGGTGATCTCCCTGCAGACCATCGGCAACATCCTCGTCCTGGCCCTGCTGATCACCCCCGCGGCGGCAGCCCGCCTCCTCACCGACCGGCTCGGCGTCATGATGCTGCTCGCCCCGCTGATCGGTGGCGTCTCGGCGATCGTCGGGCTGTACCTCTCCTGGAGCTACGACACGCCGGTCGGCGGCACCATCGTCCTGGTCGCCACAGCGGTCTTCCTGGCCGCCTGGCTGTTCGCCCCGCGACACGGCCTCCTGACTCGACGGTGGCGACGCCCTGGCGGGCAGGAACTCGGCGATGACGCGTATCCGAGTCCTCGTCCAGCCCTATCGCAGGCTAACTAAAACGACTATCGTTTTCATTAAGCGTCGGTCCGCTCGGGACCTTCGCAGGAGAGGAGTCTTCGTGCGTAGCACCATGCGTCATCTGCTGGCGTCAGGTGTCCTGGGCGTGGCGTTGGTCGCCACGGCCCTGCCCGCCCAGGCCGCCCCCACGGCCGCCGTGGTGTTCAACACCGGCCATCTCGACCTCGTGGACGTGGCCTACGAGGACGGCGCGCTGGAGGTCGGCGTCCATGACGAGGACAACGACGTCGAGTACGGCGCCGGCGAGGTCAAGCTGATCGTCAAGCGCCAAGCCAAGGTCACGGTCCCTGCCGACCCCGCGTTCGCCTTCCTGGGCACCCCGGGCGTGTCCACGGTGTGGGTCCTGCCGCAGATCCAGAACTCCAACCTGATCTGGCCGGGCATCGCGGCCGAGGAGATCGGAGTCGGCGTCTTCGCGGGCGACGCACTGACGCTGTCAGTGAGGTCGGTTGACGGCCCCGGTCAGCTCGCGATCTACACCGAGAACGCCGTCGGCCAGCCAACCGTTCTGGCGGACAGCGGCGACGGCCTCCCGGACGCCATCACGGTGACAGCCGGTGACCACTCGCACGCCAACTGGGCGTTCGACAAGGCCGGCGCCTACCGCGTGACCGTGCGCGCCACCGGCACCCTGGCCGCCACCGGCCAGCGGGTGACCTCCGAGCCCGCCACGCTCCGCTTCACGGTCAAATCATGAACACCATGCGCACCCGCAACCGGGTCTTCGCCGGTCTGATCCTGGCCGCCGCACTGCTCGCCGGGACCGCCACGCCCGTCGCCGCGGCGCCGATAGTGCTCTCCAGCGGCCACGTCGACGTGATCGACGTCGACTACGCCGCCGGCGCGCTCACCGTCAACGTCCTGGACGGCACTGGCGGCACCGCCGTCGAACGCAACCCCGCCGACGTGCTCTTCCGAGTGGCGAACACCGCCAAGATCACCGTGCCCAGCGGCTCGGCCTGGTCCTTCCTCGGCACGGTTGGCCAGGCGTGGGTCCTGCCGCAGTCCAGCACCGCCGGCCTGCTCTGGGCTGGGTGGAACACGACCGAGGTGCCCGGCGGTGTCTTCCAGAACAATCGGGTCACCTTCAAGCTCACCAGCGTCTCCGGCCCCGGGGGCTTCAGCATCTACACCGTCTCCGGCGGCACCCCCACCGTGCTCTTCGACAGCGGGAACGGCCTACCGGACAGCCTCAACGTCAACTACAACACCCATGCCCACGCCAACTGGGGCTTCGACGCCGCCGGCACCTACGCCGTCACCTTCGAAGTCACCGGCAAACTCGCCTCCAGTGGCGCCACGGTCAGCTCTGGCGCCAAGACCTTCACCTTCGAGGTCCTACCCTGACCCGTTCCACGCCGGCGGGGCGGCGAACTCAGCTCTAACTTGAACTGGTTATCATTTCGTCGGTCCGTCGAGGAGTGTGGTACCTCCGGTGGGCGGACCAGGGGAGGCGTGGCGGTCTCGGTGACGAGGCTGCCACGCCGCCACAGGACGTGGCACGGGCCCGAGGGGCGTGGCCATGAGTGGCATATCGCCCGGTGCCAGCCGCGCCACCCGGTAGCGCGCCGAGGCGCGGGCGCTGCTGGAGGAGTCCGACCAGTTCCGCAGTGCGCAGCGGCTGTATGCGGACCTGCGGGCCCGCGACGTGGCGGTCGGTCTGACCACCGTCTACCACGCCATGGAGATATTCGGAATCTGCGCGGCCGGTGCGGAAGGCTGAACTGCGGACGCGGGTATCTCCCGCATCGAGCGTGCTCAGGGCCCGGCAGAGGACAGTGGTTCCGCACCGTTGTCTTCGGGGTTGCTGGATATTCCACGGATGCATTGACGGCGGCTGCCATATATGCGCACTCGTGTATATCAGGTAAAGCGTCCAGCCGCTCGGTTGCCACCTCTTGGCGGGCGTCGGAACATCGGTTACGTTGAAGCAGGCCGTCGTCACGATGGGTTTTCCGGCGAGAGGGGTGGCGGCGTCCGTGGCGCCACGACTCACCTGAGGAGTCGCATTGCCCCTTTACCTGTCTCCGCGAATCGATCCGACACTGCAGTCGGCACTCGACGAAACCGCGTTAATGGCCCAGTTAACCGACGCGTTGGGATCCCCGCTTGGCGTGATTCTCCCACAGCAGTTGGCAAAGAATGTCGCAGCATTCCGTTCGGTCTTTTCCGATCATCGCCTCTCCGGTCAGGTCTATTACGCGCACAAGGCCAACCGGTCCAGCGCCCTGGTGCGCGAACTCGCCGCCACCGAGGCGGGCATTGACGTGGCGTCGCTCGCCGAGCTGCAGCACGCGCTCGGCGCCGGCTTCGTGCCGCAGCGGATCATGGCGACCGGGCCCAAGAACGAGGAGTTCCTCTGGCTGTGCGCCCGCACCGGGGTCACCGTCAGCGCTGATTCGGTCGGTGAGTTGACGGCGCTCGCCACTCTGGTCACGGATTGGTCGTTGCCACGCGTACGGGTGATGGTCCGCCTGTCGGGCTTCGCCTCGACCGGCGTGCAGCTCGGCAGTCGCCGCAGCCGCTTCGGGGTACCGGCCGCCGCGGTGAGCGAGGTCCTCGACGTGATCGAGAAACACACCGACGCCCTGGACCTGGTCGGAGTGGCGTTTCACCTCGACACGATCGGGCTGCCGGAAAAGGCGGTGGCGTTGGAGGGCTGTCTCGGCGCGCTCGACGAGTGTCGCCGACGCGGTCTGCGGCCCTGGTCGGTGGACATCGGCGGTGGGTTCGGCGTCGACTACCTCGCCGACGGCGCGCAGTGGGAGCGGTACACCTCCGCGTTGACCGAGGCGGTGCTCGGCCGGCGGGCGCCACTGACCTGGAACGGGCACGGTTACGGGTTGCGTGCCGAGGGTGGCCACGTCCGGGGTTCGCTGAACCTGTACCCCGCCCACCGGCCTGTCTCCGGCCCCGCGTACCTCGATCGGCTGCTGCGAACGACCGCGCCCGAGCAGCGCCGCCCTCTGGGCACACTGTTGTTGGACCACATGTACGACCTGCACGTCGAGCCGGGTCGGGCCCTGCTCGACCAGTGCGGCCTGGCCCTGGCCAGCGTTCTGGAGGTCCGTGACGAGTCCAACGGCGACACGATCGTGCGACTGGACTGCAACGCACGCGATGTCAGCCTTGAGGAACACGGAGTCCTGATGGACCCGGTCGTCGTGCACCGGACGACCCCGGCCGCTCCGGGACCGGTAGGGGCGTACCTGTTCGGCAACCTCTGTCTCGAAGCGGATCTCATCACCCGACGCAAGGTCTTCCTGCCGTCCCGGCCCCGCACCGGCGACCTGCTGGCCTTCGTCAACACCGCTGGCTATCTCATGGACTTCAGCGCCACGCAGGCGCTGCGTCAGCCGGTCGGCCGCAAGGTCGCGCTGTACCGCGACGACGGCGCGTGGCGCTGGTGTCTCGACGAGCAGTACTGGCCGGTTCACCATCGTGCGGAGGCGCCATGAGGTTCGAGAGCATGACCGAGGCCATCGGCAACACCCCGCTGGTGCGCATCGACCCCGCCGTGCACGGTCTGCGCCACATCGACCTGTACGCCAAGATGGAACTGCTCAACCCGTTTGGCTCGCTGAAGGACCGCGCCGCGTGGAACATGGCCCGACCCCTGCTCGCCCAGGCCGTTGAGCGCGGCGACACCGTCGTCGAGTTGTCCAGCGGCAACACGGCCAAGGCCCTCGCGGTCATCGCCGGGATGCACGGGCTGACTTTCAAGAGCGTCACCAATCGCATGAAGGTCGCCGAGATCAAGGATCTGCTGCTGTTGCTCGGCGCGGAGATCGACGAGCTGCCCGGCCAGGCCGAATGCCTCGACCCCACCGACACCGACGACCCGCTGACCAGGATGTACCACCGGCTCGCCGGATCGGGCGGCGGCTACCTGCACACCGACCAGTACTTCAACGAGCTCAACGTCGACGCGCACCTCAACGGCACCGGCCCGGAGATCGTGAAGGATCTCGACGGTCGAGCCCCGGACTACTTCGTCGCCTGCGTCGGGACGGCCGGCTCCTCCACCGGCGTGGCGGCCGCGTTGCGCCAGCACAACCCCGACGTGCGCGTCGTCGGGCTCGTGGCGCACAAGTCCGACTTCATCCCGGGGATCCGCACCATCGACGAGGTGCACGAGGTCGGCCTGTTCGACCCCGACGTCTACGACACCCTGGAGACGATCACCGCTGACGAGGCCATCGATGGGCTGCTAACTCTCGTACGCCGATGTGGCACGCTCGCCGGGCCGACCGGTGGCGGCGCCTACCAGGGCGCCGTACGCCACCTTCGCGCCGTCGACGCGCAGCTCACCGAACGCCGTACGGCGGTCTTCATCGTCTGTGACCGTGTCGAGAGCTACATGAGCTATCTGCGGGAACGGCGCCCCGAGCTGTTCGGTCGACCACCGCGGCGAAACTCCGTCCGGACGGTGACCGACGCGGACCTGCGGCAGGCGGCGACCGTCGACGTCGCGGCAGCCGAGCGGTGGGTCGCCGAGCGCCGAGGGCTGGTGGTGGACCTGCGGAGTCCGTTCGCGTACCAGGCGTTGCACATCGACGGCTCGCTCAACATCGTCGACGAACTCTTCGCCGAGTTGCTGCACGGCGGGCTGCCGTTCGGGCGTCGTCAGCCGGTGCTGCTGGTCTGCCCGGTGGGGGAGAAGTCCGCCCGCTACGCCGCCCTGCTGACCCGGATGGGCCATCCCGACGTCCGCTCACTCGACGGCGGGATCATCGCCTGGCGTGACGCCGGCGCCGAACTCGTGCGCGACTGACATGGAGGCCCTCGACCAGCTGCGCCCGTGGCAGGAGAAGCTGCGCGATCAGTTCCCGCTCATCACCGCCAACCCCGACGTGGCGTACCTGGACAGCGCCGCCACCTCGCAGAAACCGCGGGCGGTCCTCGACGCCGTCCTGACCTACCTGACGACGGGCAACGCCAACGCCGCCCGGGGCACCTACCCGTGGGCGAACCGGACCACCACCCGCATCGAGCAGGCCCGCGACCGGCTGCGCCGCTTCCTCGACGATCCGGCGCCGCAGCGCTCGGGTGTGCACTTCGTCAGCGGCGCCACCGAGGGCCTGCGCGCCATCGCCCGCGACTGGCTCGCCCCGCAGCTGCGCGACGGCGACGAGATCATCGTGCCGTTCGCCGACCATGCCGCCAACAACGAACCCTGGGTGGAAACCGCCGAGCTGCTGCGTCGCCAGGGCCTGGCCATCGGCGTACGGGCGATGCCCTACGACGCCGCCCACGACTACGACACCGACCGGCTCACGGGGATGATCAATGACCGGACGCGCCTGGTCGCCGCGACCCACGTGCACCACGTCTACGGCAACGACATGAACGTGCACCGGCTGCGCGCGGCGGCCGGACCCGACATCCCCATCTGCCTCGACGCCGCGCAGGGCGTGGGGCACCTGCCGCTGTCCACCACGACGACCGACGTCGACTTCGTGGTGTTCTCCGGGCACAAGACGATGGCGCTGCCGGGCACCGGCGCGATCTGGGCGCGCAACCAGCGCGGTCCGGCCTACGCGCCGGGCGGCTGGACCGGCTCACCCAACACCAGCGGCATCATCAGCCTGGTCGCCGCACTGGACTGGCTCGACGCCGCCGGCCTGGATCGCGTCGCCCGGTGGAACACCGCGCTCGGCACCCGGCTCACCGACGGGTTGCGCACGATGTCCAACGTCGAGGTGCTGGGCTGCCAGAGCAGCCTGGCCGCCGGCACCCCGGTGCAGCGGCGCCAGGGCATCGTGGCTTTTCGTCACCGCCTGATCGGCTCGAACGACCTCGGGTTCATCCTGGCCGCGCACGGACTCCTGGTCCGCGCGGACGGTCACTGTCAGGGCGACCAGGGCGAGAAGACGGCATCCGTACGGGTGAGCCTGCACGTATACAACACCGCCGAGGAGGTGGACCGGCTCCTGTCGGTCCTGGCGGAGCTTGACCGCTATTGACCGACACGCACCGGGATATGCCGGTTCTGTCGTCGCGGATCGCCTATTCTGTCGGAAATGGCTTCCGTTATCGTGTGGCCTTCCCGTCCGCACGTCCTCCCGGAGTGCACCATGGCAGCGACCGCCCGCGCCCCTGGCGCCGTGCTCGACCGCACGCAAGCCGTCCGGTTGCGCACGGCATGGTCTGAGGTCATGGCAGGTTTCGTGCCGCACCTCGCCAGCCTTGAGGAGACGCTGTGTCGCGTCGCCGGGGCTGTTCGCGGTCGTGCGCCCGGCCGGGTGCTCGACCTGGGTGGCGGACCGGGGCTGCTCGCCGAGCGGATGGCTCGGCAGTGGACCGGTGCCGCGATAACCCTCATGGACATCGATCCCGTCCTGCTCGCGCTGGCACGCGGTGCCCTGGCCGATCAGGTGCGGTCGCTGGAGGGTGACCTGTCGACGCGGGGCTGGGTGGCCCGTACAGGTGGCGGCTATGACCTGGTCACCGTGGTGATGACCCTGCACTATCTGCCACCGGCTCAGGTGCGTGCGTTCTACGACGACGCCCGTCGTTGCCTGGCGCCCGGCGGGCTGCTCGTCGTCGCGGACCTCATGCCCGACGAGGGACTTCCGTCTCTGATGAGTGCCTTGGACCCGGCGCCGGGCGAAGCCGCCGCGGAGTTGGCCTGGGCACAGTGGTGGAACGACATCGGGGAGGTGGAGGAGCTGCGTCCGTTGCTGGCGCAGCGGGCGGCGATCTTCGAGAACCGCCCACCGGCCGAGTTCACCGCCCCGGGCTCCTGGCACGCGAACGTGGCCCGTGCGGCCGGCTTCGGCGAGGCCGGGATCCTCTGGCGGTGTGGCCGGCATGCGGCGCTGACGGCCGTGGCCTGAGAGTCGGCCGCTCGCTCCCCGACCGCTGCGGGGCGACACATGCACGTGTGGTCATCTCGCTATTAGACGATACTTAGCGAAAACGATTACCGTTCCGCATCTCAGGAATGGAGTGTTTTCGTGAAGCATGGACAACGCACGATCATCGCCGCGGCGACCGCCGCCGCGCTTGTTCTTCTGGGCGGCTGTGGCTCGGGTGACGACGCCGCCGAGGGCGGTAGCAACGCCTCGGCCGGCACCGGGCTCGCGGTGGTCGCCACGACCCCCGAGGTGGCCGACTTCGTCCGCGCCATCGGTGGCGGCGATGTCACCGTCACACAGATCATCAAGCCGAACGTGGACCCGCACGACTACGAGCCCACGCCGGCCGACATCCAGGCCATCGGCAAGGCTGCCGTCGTCGTCAAGAACGGTGTCGGTCTCGAGGAGTGGCTCGACCAGACCATCGAATCGGCCGGCTTCAAGGGCACAGTTGTCGACTCCAGCCAGGGCGTCACCCTGCGCGAGGGTGGCCACGAGGAGGACGAGGAAGGTCACGAGGAGGGCGAGGGCGCGCACGAGGGCGAGGAGCACGACCCACACATCTGGCACAACCCTTTGAACGCCAAGACGATGGTCGCCAACATCGAGAAGGGCCTCGCCGCAGCCGACCCCGCACACGCCGCGGCCTTCGCGGGCAATCTGAAGACCTACACGGCCGAACTCGACAAGCTCGACACCGACAACGAGGCCGCCTTCGCCCGGATCCCTGCCGACCAGCGCAAGCTCGTGACCAACCACGACGCCTTCGGCTACTACGTCGACCGGTACAAACTGGAGTTCGTCGGCTCGGTCATCCCCAGCCTCGACACCTCCGCCGAGCTGAGCGCGAAGCAGCTCAACGAACTCGTCGCGAAGATCAAGGCGACCGGTACGAAGGCCATCTTCGCGGAGACGTCACTGCCACCCAAGAGCGCCGAGGCGATCGCGAACCAGGCCGGCGTCAAGGTCGTCGGCGGCGCGGACGCCCTCTACGGCGACAGCATCGGCGCCGAGGGCACGCCCCAGGGCACCTACCTCGGTGCGGAGCGGCACAACACCCAGGTCATCGTCACGGCTCTGGGCGGCTGACATGGGCGATGTCGCGGTGGCCGACGCCGCCCTTCGCTACGCCGAGGTGAGCGTCGGCTACCACGGCACGCCCGTGCTCACCGACGTCAACCTCGACCTGGTCCCCGGGCAGCGCCTGGCCCTGATCGGACCGAACGGCGCCGGCAAGTCCACGCTGATCAAGTCGATCCTCGGCCTGGTGCCGCTCCTCGCCGGCACGACCACCGTGCTCGGGCGCCCACCGGCCCAAGCCCGGACCCGCACCGGATACGTTCCCCAGACCGACTCCCTCGACGCCGACTTCCCGGTGACTGCGGCCCAGGTCGTCATGATGGGCCGCTACCGACGCATCGGCTGGTGGCGCCCCACCCGCACCGCCGACCGTCGAGCGGTGCACGAGGCGCTCGACCGCCTCGGCCTCGCCGATCACGCCAGGACCCACTTCGGAGTGCTCTCCGGAGGCCAACGCCAGCGGGTCCTGCTCGCCCGCGCCATCGCCGCCGAACCACAGCTACTGCTCCTCGACGAGCCGTTCAACGGCGTCGACGCGGTGAGTCAGGCAGCCATCCTGTCCGTTCTGCGCGAACTCAGCGCGGTCGGGACCACCCTGGTGCTGAGCACCCACGACCTGACTGTCGCACATGAACTCGCCGACATGGTCTGCGTGCTCAACGGCCGACAGTGGGCGGTCGGCCCGCCCGACGAGACGTTGACCGCCGACACGCTGCGCCGCGCGTACGGCGGACACGCCATCGAGGTGGCCGACGGCCGGACAGTGCTGGTGGAGCCGTGATCGAGCCGTTCACCGTACCGTTCATGGGGCGAGCCCTGGCCGAACTCGCGCTGCTCGCCCTCGTCTGCGGACCGGTCAGTGTCTTCGTCTTCGCCCGCCGCCTGTCGTTCGTCTCCGACGCGCTGACGCACACCGTGTTTCCCGGCGTCGTCATCGGGTTTCTGGCCGGTGGTATCGAGGGAATCGTCGTCGGGGCGCTGGTCGCCGGCGTCGTGACCGCGGTGGCGCTGACCCTGCTCAGCCGGGGCGGGGCGCTTTCCGACGATGCCTCCACCGCCGTGGTACTCACCGCCATGTTCTCGATCGGTGTGGTGCTCGTGTCGCGGCGCTCCTCATACACCTCGGATCTGACGTCGTTTCTTTTCGGGCGCGTCCTGACGGTGACGCCGCGCCAGATCGCGGAGACCGCCGTGCTGGCGGTCGTCATCCTCGGGCTGCTGGTGATCAGCGCCCGGGCCCTGATCTTCCGGACCTTCGACCCGGTCGGAGCGGCAGCCGTCGGTTTCCGGATCGCCTGGCTCGATCTGCTGCTCAACATCATCGTCGCGCTCGTCGTCGTCGCCGCGGTACGCGCCGTCGGCACCATCCTCGTGGTCGCGTTGCTCATCGTGCCGGCCGCGACGGCCCGCCTGCTCACCACCCGCCTGTCACTGATGGCGGTGATCGGCACCGCCCTCATCCTCATCGCGGCATACGGCGGTCTGCTGGCCAGCTGGACCGCGTCGGTCGACTACGGCATCTCCCTGACCTCGGCCTCCGCCGTCGTCCTGCTGCTCGTGCTCGCCTACCTGCTGCTGCTTCCACTGGGCGTGCTGCGCTCCAGGCGCAACCACGGGCGGATCGCCTCCGACGCAAGGAGATCGCCGCATGAACTGGTGGGATGACGCGCTGCACCGGGCCACGGCCGAGGTGCTGCTCGCCGGCGCGCTCGCCGGACTCGTCGGCGTTCACGTCGTGCTCCGCCGACTGTCCTTCTTCACCATGGCACTGACCCACGCCACGTTCCCCGGGGTGGTGGCAGCCTCCATCATCGGTGTCAACATCCTCGTCGGCGGCGTGGTCGCGGGTGCGATCGTCGCCTTGGGCGTCGCCGCGCTCAGCCGCCGACGAAGCCAGAACACGGCCGCCGCGACCGGCGTCCTGCTCTCCGGTGGCTTCGCCCTCGGCGCCGGGCTCGTCGCCACCCAGAACGGCTTCAGCCGGGACCTGACCTCGTTCCTCGTCGGATCGATCCTCACCGTCAGCCCGCAGGACCTCGTGACCGCCGCGGTCGTGCTCGTCGTCGTCGCGGTCGTCCTGCTGGCCTGCGCCCGACCACTGCGCTACACCGGCTTCGACCGGGACGGCGCGCAGGCGGCCGGCTTCGCCACCGGCGTCTGGGACGTCGTGCTGCTGCTCGCCATCCAGGTGGCGGTAGTGACGATCGTCCCGGCCATCGGCACGATCCTCGCCCTCGCCCTCATCGTCGCGCCGGCGGCGGCGGCGCGCCAGTGGTCGCACCGGCTGAGCGTCATCACCGCCCTGGCCGTCGCGTTCGGCGCTGTCAGCGGGCTCGGCGGCCTGTACGCGTCGAGCCGCTGGGACGTCGCCGCCGGCGCGAGCATCACCCTGACCGCCACCGCGATCCTGGCACTGTCGACAGTCCTATCCCGGCTGGCCAGATCCCGGTCCACGGCGGCCGCCCGACTGCGGGCGTTCCCGGCATGAGCGCCGTACCCCTCGACGAGACAAGGCGCGCACTGGACCGCGCGGTGGTCGTGCTGCGCGCCATGGCGTACGAACACCGGATACACATTCTCGTGCTGCTGCAGGACGGCGAACAGACGCCAGCTTCCCTGGCGGCGGCGATGTCGGCGGACTCGACGATCATCGCCCGGCACCTGCGGTACCTCAAGGATGCCCGGTTGATCCGGCGCAAGCGTCGCGGGCGGGAGGTCACCTACACGCTCCAGGGGGAGGCCACCCGGCGACTCATCGCGGAAGTGCTGCACCACGCGGAGCACTCGGCGTGAAGGCACTGCGGCGGCTGTGGCTGGCACCGTCTGGCCGTTGTCGCGGGCCACCCCGACCGCCTGCCGGAACTGCGGTTCCATGAGCGGGTCCAGGCCACTGGTTGGCTCGTCCAGCACCAGCAGAGGCGCCCGGGTGGCGAAAGCCGCGATCAGGGCGACCTTCTGCCGGTTGCCCGTCGATTAGGTGCCTGCCGGTTTGGACACGTCCAGCGCGAATCGTTGGATGAGCTCGTCGCGGTAGGCGGTGTCCGTGCCGGGGCCGATGCGGGCGATCAGGTCCAACACCTCGGCGCCGGTCATCCGTGGCCACAGCGCCACATCCGCCGGCACGTAGGCGAGCCTGCGGTGAGCGGCGGCGACATCGACGGCGTCGGTATCGAAGATCCACGCCCGTCCGGAGGTGGGTCGGGCAAGCCCGAGCAGCAGCCGGATCGTCGTTGACTTTCCGGCGCCGTTGGGGCCGAGAAACCCGAACACCTCGCCCGCCGCGACGTCGAGGGTGAGGTCATCGAGGGCGAGTAGCCGCCCGTACCGCCTGGACAGATTTTCGGTGCGCAGGGCAGCAACGCCCATCGGAGCCTCCAGGAGCCGCAGCGCGACATGACCTGCCGACCAGACTTCCCGGCGCACCCGACGCGAGGATACTCCCGGCTGCCACGGCACGCTGGCCGCCTGTGCGGCTGGTGATGCACATGCCCAGCCCGCGCAGGTCATTCGGGCCGTCGGCGTTGCCCCCGGGTCGGAGTTGCCGGTGGACGTCGGTCAACAGTGACGACGCGGGCTTGCTGAAGGCCGGCCCTCTGGTGCCGGGGCCGCGTCGTTTCCGGTTCATGGGGAGGCCGATGGGTCGAGCCGGGAGGTGGCGACGACGCTGCTGGCCCACGGCGCTGCGGCACGTGGCGGCATCGCCAACCGATCGGCGATGCGTGTTAGCGCTAACAGCTATGGTGCTGCGACCGAATCGTCGGACTCGATGCACACCGACCGTGGCGGCTCGCGTTGCCACCGACCCCCTGGGCAGCTATGCGGTCAAGCCGGGTGGTACCGCGCTAGTCAATGATGCGACCTTTGCATTTGGTTGGCATCGATCTTTGCGAATACTTGACATCCATTGATGTTAGCGTAAACAATTTGGGTGTAACACGGATGTAATGCCGCTGTCGTTGTTCGGCCATGTCTGCGCCGCAGCCAGGCCGTCACTCTGCGGGCCTGGTCATGGCGGGCGGGCGCACGGTCACGACATCGTGCGACGTCGATCACCGACATCACGGGCCCGGTGTCCGAGGCGGCCCAGAACATCGAAGGAGTTCTCCAATGGTGAGTGTGGATCAGGTGCCCTTTGTGGGCGTCCGCCGTGGGCGGCGGGCGGGGTTGGCCGCGGGTGCGGCGGTGTTGGTGGCGGGTGCGGGGGTGATGATCGGGGTTCCGTCGGCGTCGGCGGCGACGGTGGACACGTCTGCCTCGTACGTGTTCGTGAACCGGAACAGCGGCAAGGCGATGGATGTGTATGACTGGTCGACGGCGGAGAACGCGCCGGTCAACCAGTGGACGCGTAACGATCTCGCGGTGCAGCAGTGGCAGTTTGTTGATGCTGGTGGTGGCTTCTACAAGGTGCGGTCGCGGCACAGCGGAAAGGTGCTGGAGTTGCCGAGCGCCGCTGATGGGACCCAGTTGGTGCAGACCAGTGACCGGGGGTCGGCCACACAGCAGTTCCGGTTGCAGGACTCGGCGGGCGGGTTCGTGCGGTTCGTGAACCGGCAGTCGAGCAAGGTCATTGACGTGTGGGAGTGGTCGACCGTCGATGGTGGTCGGCTGGCTTCCTACTCGGATGCGGATGGAGCCAACCAGCAGTGGCAGTTGGTGCGTCTGGGCGGCGGCACACCCACCTCCTCGCCTCCGTCGACGGGCAATCCGCCGGCGTCCTACCCGCAACCGATGAGAGTTTCCGGAGACATCGGTGTCCACGATCCGACAGTGGTCAAACGACCCGACGGCACCTATCTCCTCGCGCACACCGGCAACGACATCGCGCTGAAGACCTCGACCGACCGGGTCACCTACCGCAACGCAGGCGCTGTCTTCCCCGGCGGCGCGCCGTGGACCACCACGTACACCGGCGGCGCGCGCAACCTGTGGGCGCCTGACCTGTCGTACCGCAACGGCCGCTACTACCTGTACTACTCGGCATCCAGCTTCGGCTCCAACCGCTCGGCGATCTTCCTGGCCACCAGCACCTCCGGCGGGTCCGGAAGCTGGACCAACGAGGGCCTCGTCATCGAGTCGCGGACGTCGGACAACTTCAACGCGATCGACCCGAACCTCACTGTCGACGACCAGGGCCGTTGGTGGCTGAGCTTCGGCTCGTTCTGGTCCGGGATCAAGGCGATCCAAATCGACCCGGCTACCGGACGTCGACTCGGCACCTCGATGCAGAGCCTCGCCGCCTATGGGCCCGGCATCGAGGCGCCAGTCGTGGTCAAGCGCGGCGCCTGGTACTACCTGTACGTCTCGTTCGACCGCTGCTGCCAGGGCGCCAGCAGCACGTACCGCGTCATGGTGGGTCGGTCGGCGAGCCCGACCGGGCCGTTCGTCGACCGCAACGGTCGGGATCTGCTCTCCGGCGGAGGCACCCAGGTCCTCGCCTCGCACGGCAGCATCCACGGCCCGGGCCACCAGGCGTTCCTCGCGGACGCCGACGGCGACTACCTGTTCTACCACTACTACGCCGACAACGGCGCATCGCTGCTCGGCGTCAACCGCATCGGCTACGACGCCGCTGCCTGGCCCTACGTGTACTGACTCGGCCGTTTCCGGTGGGCGGGCGAGCGTCCGCCCACCGGGGCGCCCCGCAACCTCCCCACCCGATTCTCGTCCACCTCAGTCGTTGAACGCCCGCTACCGGCGGGCGGTCAAGGCCCGCGGCCACAACATGGTTGATGCGTGCACGGCTAGGAGCTTTGTCGCTCCGATCCGGCAGGGAGGTCGCCGCGGGGACCCCGATCACCCACGGCGATGATCATGGCAACCACGATCATCGCCGTGGGCGCGTGCGCCGCACCGGTCAGGCCGGGGGGAGCGGCCACCGTGAACGAGGCTTCGCTGTGGTCAGCCTCGGCGCCACAGCTGGGCTCCGGTGCCGTTGCACGGATAGAGCGATAGCCGAGCGCCGTTGGCCGAGTTCCACTCGTAGTTGTCCAGGCACATGTTGCCGGCGATGTTGCGCAGCGAGAACCAGCCGTTGCCGCGGTCCTGGAAGGTCCACCGCTGGGCGGTCGAGCCGTTGCAGGTGTAGAGGCCGACGTCGGCGTTGGCGGCGGTGGCGGCGTTGAGATCGTCTAGGCAGGTCCCGGTGTTGCGGTTGCGGATCTCGTAGTAGCTGCCCGCCGAGCGGTAGTTGAACTCCCACTGCTGGGCGGTGCCGCCATTGCAGTCGTAGAGCCGAACGAGGGCACCGAGGGTGGTGTCGCGGTTGTAGTTGTCGACGCATCGGTTGCTGAACTGACCTCGGATGCCGGGGTTCGTCACGCTGCTCGGGATCGGCTGACCGAAGAACGGGTCGCCGTTCTCCTGCCAGTGCAGCTGCTGCATGCGGGTGTGTCGGTTCGGGTCGGTCAACGCGTCCGGGGTGGGGTTGGCGTAGTCGCGGGCGTGGTAGACGAGCATGTCGGTGACGTTGTCCTCGGCCACCGTGAAGCTGCCGTGGCCGGGGCCGTAGACACCGTTGGCGGTCTGGAAGACCGGGTTCGGCCGCTTGGACCAGGACGCCGGGTTGAGCAGGTCAGAGGTGTCCGGTGCGGACAGCAGGCCGAGCTTGTAGCGGGAGTCGGTGGCGGATGCCGAGTAGGCGATGTAGACCCGCCCGTTCCGCACCAGCGGCGATGGACCCTCCACGACGCCGGCGACGCCTTCCCTCTCCCAGTTGTAGGTGGGCCGCGCGATCTCGACCGCCGCGCCCGTGATGCCGGTCGCGCCATTCATCCGGGCGATGTACATGTGGCTGTTGTAGTTCGTGGACGGGCTGTCCTGTGCCCACACGAAGTAGCGGACCCCACGGTTGACGAAGGACGCGGCGTCCAGCTGGAACGACTCCCAGCCGGTGTTGAAGCGCTGGGGTGCGCTCCAGGCGCACGTCATCGGGTTGGCGCAGGTGTTGCGGATCCAGTACAGCCGCTGGTCAAATCGGGCGGTGTTCGGTGAAGCGGAGAAGTACATGTACCAGGCACCGTCGTAGTACTGGATGTCAGGTGCCCAGATCCATCCGCTGAGCGCTCCGCTGGACGGTGCCACGAACGCGTTTGTCGTGGCGGCCGTCCCGAGGCCCTGCAGGGTGGTGGAACGGCGCAGCTCCACCCGCTTGTAGTCCGGCACGGACGCCGTCATGTAGTAGTAGCCGTCGCTGTGTTTGTAGACGGCAGTGTCAGCGCGCTGGGAGACGACCGGGTTCCTGACGCTGATGATGTCGGCGGATGCCGACGGCGCGGCGGCGGTCAGCAGTGCGACCACCAGAGTCAGCGCGAGCGCCGATCTGCGGCAGACTCGAGCGGCAATTCTCATGAAGCACTCCCTGGACGGATTGGAGGGACGGATCGATGCGTCTCCGTCGCTTTGTTAGCGCTCACCCTGAACGTCACACGCTTGCTGGCAGCCATCGAGCATGGGAGGGGAGTGAGCTATCACATTGTAGTTCTTCGATCTACGCGAAAACACGGTGCCTCAGGGCCGGAGGGCGGCGGACTGCGTTCCACCGCACCCCGCGCGGGCCGGGCGGTCAGACGCGCCGACGGGTGAAGCGCTGGTTGGCGTCGCCGGTGTAGGTCCACTGCGAGATGCGGGCCCCGTCGGGGTGGACCGCTCCCACACGTCCATGGCCAGGCCCGACTGGCGGTTGACGAGGCTGATCACGTCGCCACCGTGCTCGACGACGCGCCACTGCTGGTTGGCCGACCCCGTGTCGGGCTGTTGGGTGAGCAACCCGATGGGCGCCGCCCCTGCGGCTGGCCTATGCGCTGCGGCGGAGCGGCTGCCAAACAGAAGGACGTCGATTGACAGCCAGGTGCCCGGTCGGGACACTGGGGGGCGAGTCTCGATCCAGTGGGAGCGCTCACGGAGCGGCACGAGAAGAAGACCCAGGTAAATGCCAGCCTAACCGCGATCCGGAAGGCTGCACGAGGGACGATCCCGTGATCGCTCACACCCGGCGTCTGCCTGATCTGCCGGCCGGCTGTCGACGTGCTGCGGCATCCCCGCGCCGGCCGATGTCCTCGTGTCGGAGTTGTCACCAGGGCCTGCGTGACAGAGATCCCGCTGGCCCCTACCCGCAGTAGGACAGAGCCGCCGACGGCCTTGTCCGTTGCGACCCACGGCCACCGTCGGCTGTCCCGGCGACCGGATGGGTCTGGCGCGCCCGGGTTGCGACAAACTAATGAGAGGAGCGATACGGATGACCCATCGACGGGATACCCGGCGGCGCAGGTGCTTCACGGCAATGGTGTTGACCGGAGTCGTCGTGATCGCCTCGGCAGGCTTCTCAGTCGCCTCGCCCGTGGCCAACGCGGCGACCATCGACCCTACGGCGTACTACCAGCTCGTCGCGCGACACAGTGGCAAGGCGTTGACCGTTGCCGGCGGGTCGACGGCCGACGGGGCCAGCCTCGTGCAGCAGATCACCACGTCGTCGACCAGCCAGCACTTCCAGTTCGTGGATGCCGGCGGCGGGTTCTACCGCCTCCGGGCCCGGGTCAGCGGCAAGGTCGTCGACGTCGAAGGCAGGTCGACGGCGGACGGGGCCAACGTGGTCCAGTGGCCCGACACCGGCGGGACGAACCAACAGTGGTCGGTGACCGACAACGGTAGCGGCTACATCAAGCTGATCAACCGCAACAGTGGCAAAGCGCTCGACGTGTGGGAGCGCGCCACCGCCGACGGGGCGCGAGTCTCCCAGTACACCGACAACGGCGGCACCAATCAGCAATGGCAGATCGTCGCCGTCCGCGACGACAATCCCGGGCCGGCGTACGCCGGCTACCTGTTCAGCTACATGCTGGGCGAGGGTACGAGCAACGGTGAACAGGTCTACTTCGCCCTCAGCCAGGGCAACGACCCCACCCGCTGGCGACAGCTCAACGGCGGCCGGCCGGTGCTGTCCTCCACCGTCGGCACCCGTGGGGCGCGTGACCCGTTCATCATCCGCTCGCCGCAGGGCGACCGTTTCTACCAGATCGCCACCGACCTGCGGATCTACGGCAATGGCAACTGGGACGCCGCCCAGCGCACCGGCAGCAAGTCGATCGTGGTGTGGGAGTCCACCGATCTGACCACCTGGAGCGCTCCACGACTGGTGCGGGTCTCGCCCGACACCGCCGGCAACACCTGGGCGCCGGAGGCGTACTACGACGAGACCATCGGGCAGTACGTCGTCTACTGGGCCGCCAAGCTCTACCCGGCCGGCGATCCCAACCACACAACCAGCACCTACAACCGCATGATGTACGCGACCACCAGCGACTTTCGTACCTTCAGCGCCCCGCAGACATGGGTGGACAAGGGTTACTCGACCATCGACTCCACGATGATCAAGGACGATGGCACGTTCTACCGGTTCACCAAGGACGAGCGCAGCGCCTCGCAGTCGGCGTGCGGAAAGTTCATCCTCGCGGAGACGTCGGCCACCATCCTCAACCGCAACTACTCCTTCCTGCGCGACTGCATCGGCCAGGGCTCGCTCGCGCAGGGCGAGGGGCCGCTGGTGTTCAAGTCGAACACGGAACGCCGGTGGTACATGTACATCGACGAGTACGGGGGCCGCGGCTACCTCCCGTTCACCACCACCGACCTGCGCAGCGGACAGTGGAGCGCGGTGGCGAGCTACAGCCTGCCCGGTCGTCCGCGGCACGGCACGGTACTCCCGGTCACCCAGGCCGAGTACGACCGCATCCTGCAACGGTGGCCCTGAACCGACGTCGCGACTGCTTCGAGAAGCGTGACGTCCCCAGCAGATCAGGCGGGCCCGGCGACATCCGTCGGGCCCGCCGGATCGGCGCGGCCTGCCGGCGGGCGCCCCCGCACGGGAACCTGGGCGTCGCAGGCGCGGCGCTCGTCACCCCGCAGCGGTAGGCGTGCGGGACGTGCGGGATCGTGGGCCCGCACGTCAGGCGAGGGCCGGGTGGTACGGGCGACGACCCTCTGCTGATCCTGCTTCTCGTCGTGCTCTTCCCGACCGTGCGGCGCCCTGGCGGGCGACCTGCTGTCCGGGGCGGTCATCGCCCCGCTCGCCGCCCCACAATCGATGACGTGGCAGGCGGTCGGGCGGGCCATGCGCAAGGCTCTGTGAATCAGCTTCGGCGCCGGATATCGTGCGAACGTCCAGACCTGTGACCGGTTACAGATCTCACGCCGAGGACGGTCTCGTGCCCGCACATCCGCCGTCGTGGCCAGAGCCGCTCCCCATCCGCCACCGGCCCTGGGCCATGCCACTGCGCCGACCCCGAATGAGCAACGACGAGGACATCCGGCCCGGGTTGTCGCTCACCAACCGGTACCTGTCCCGCCACGGCGTGCCGGTCATCCCGGTCTCCGGCGAGCTGCACTTCAGCCGCCTACCCCGGGAACGCTGGGCGGAGCGGCTCCGGCAGATGCGGGCCGGCGGGATCACCGTGGCGGCCACCTACCTCTTCTGGATCCACCACGTCGAGCGCCGCGGACAGGCCCGCTTCGACGGCAACCTCGACGTCGCCGCCTTCGTCGACCACTGCGTCGAGAGCGGCCTGGACGTGGTGTTGCGAATCGGCCCCTGGTGCCACGGCGAGGTGCGCAACGGCGGCTTTCCCGACTGGGTCCAGCAGGCTCCGGTGCGGCACCGCACCGACGACCCCGCGTACCTGGAGCTGGTCCGCGGATGGTTCGGGCAGATCGCCGGAGCGCTCGACGGGCGCTGCTCGCCGGACGGCACCGTGCTCGGCATCCAGCTCGAGAACGAGCTGTACGACCAGCCGGAGCACCTCGTCACGCTCAAGCGCCTGGCCCGGCAGGCCGGCCTGGCCGCACCGCTCTGGACGGCCACCGCGTGGGGCGGCGCACACCTCCCCGAGGGGGAGGTGCTGCCGCTCTACGGGGGATACGGCGACGGCTTCTGGGTGGACGCCGACGCCCCGTGGGATCCCACATTCCGCGACCACTACTTCTTCTCCCATGTCTGGGACGACCCGGGCATCGGCGCCGACCTGCGCCGCGCCCAGTCCGACCCGGCCGATGGCCCGCGTACCCCGTCCGAGCTGTTTCCGCCGGCGACCTGCGAGCTGGGCGGCGGCATGGCGACGGCGTACCACCGGCGGCCGCGTCCCACGGCGCTGGACGTCGCCACCGTGGCCCACTGCAAGATCGGCAACGGCTCGGCCTGGCAGGGCTACTACATGTACGCCGGCGGCACCAACCCGTCCGCTGAGCAGGGCATGCAGGAGTCCCACGCCACCGGCTACCCCAACGACATGCCGCGCCTGAGCTACGACTTCCATGCTCCGATCGGAGAGGCCGGTACGCTCGCCCCCAGCCACGCGGAGCTGCGCCGCCAGCACGCCTTCCTCGCCGCCTTCGGGGGCCGGCTCGCCGAGATGCCCTCCAGCCTGCCCGACGTGCGTCCGGCCGGCGTGGGGGACGACCGGACGCTGCGCTGGGCGCTGCGCAGCGACGGCCGCAGCGGCTTCCTCTTCCTCGCCTGGCACCAGCCGCACTTCCCGCTGCCGACGTACGGCCGCGCCCGCTTCCGGATCACCCTGGACGACGTCGAGCTGGTGCTTCCCTCCAGGCCGGTCGACGTTCCGGCCGGTACCCTCGCCCGCTGGCCGGTCACCCTGACCCTTGGCGGTGTCACGCTCGCCTGGGCCACCGCCTCGGTGCTCACCCTGCTTCCCGGCGCGGTACCCACCCTGGTGTTGATCGCCGAGGCGGGCATCGCGCCGGAACTCGCGGTCGACGCCGCCGACGTCACGGTCCGGGCCGTCACCCCTGCCCTGAAGCCGGTCCGGCTCGCCACTGCCGGCGGGGCCCTCGACGTGCTCGTCCTGCCGGACGACGCGGCCGGATCGGTCTGGGTCTGCGAGGACGGCGGTCGCCGGCTGCTGCTCAGTGAGGACGAGCTGCGGTGGGACGCTTCCGGCCGGGTCACTGTCAAGGCCGTCGGCACCCCCCGCGTGCGCGGCTACGACCCGGCGGCCCGCTGCTTCGCCGACCTGCCGCTGGTCGTCGTCGCCGGCCCGGCCGCCGGGGATGTGATCGTCGAGGAGCGGCGTCCTGCCTCCGCCACGGTGCCGCTCGGTTACGGCAAGCACGACGGCCGTGCCTCGGCGCCCGGCCCGGAGGTATTCGACCAGCACGCCGCCGTCTACCGGCTCGGCCTACCGGACTGGGCGGCAGACCCGGCGCACGACGCGCTGCTCGAGATCGACTGGGCCGGCGACGTCGGCGAGCTGCGGGTCGACGGGCGCCCGGTCACCGACCGGTTCTGGGACGGTTCCCGATGGCTGGTCAACCTGGTCGACGCCGGCTATCGGGCCGACAGCGAGGTCACCCTGCATCTGCTGCCGCTGCCCGCGACCGCGCCGATATCGTTGCCCCGCGATGCCCATGACCGGCTGATCACCGCGGACGGCCAGCTCGTCGCGATCGACGGGGTCCGGGTGCTCGGTCGTGGCACGGCCGTCGAGATCCAGGCCATGTGACCAACTGCCGCACTGCTGCCGCGCCGCAGCGCCGGCTGCGGCGCGACCCCAGACCAACGAAAGTGATGGGATTCCATGGTTGACGGCAGGTACCGGGCCGCCATCGTCGGCACCGGGGCGGTCGCCGCCGCGCATGCCGGCGCACTGCGCGACAACGGCGATCGCATCCGGCTCGCAGCGGTTGTCGACGTCGACGCCTCGAAGGCCAGCGCCTTCGCCGAGACGTGGGACGCCGGCACTGTCGCACCGACGGTGGCGGCGCTCCTGGCACGGCGCGACATCGACCTGGTCCACCTGTGCACGCCGCCCGTCTCGCACGCACCGCTCGCGCTGGAGTGCCTGCGGGCCGGTGTGCACGTCCTGGTGGAGAAGCCACCTACGTTGTCGCTCGCCGAACTGGACACGCTGATCGAGGCGGCGGCCGGGTCCGGCGCGCAGCTGGCCACCGTGTTCCAGCACCGGTTCGGCGCCGGTGTGGTGCGGCTGCGGGCCATGGCCGCGGCGGGCGAGCTCGGCCAGCCCATGCTCGCGACCTGCGACACGCTGTGGTATCGCGACGACGACTACTACCGGATGCCGTGGCGTGGCCGTTGGGAGACAGAGGGCGGCGGACCGACGATGGGCCACGGGATCCACCAGTTCGACATGCTGCTCTCCGTGTTAGGTCCGTGGGAGAAGGTCACCGCCGTCGCGGCGCGGCGAGCGAGACCGGTCGAGACCGAGGACGTGTCGATGGCCCTGGTCACCTTCGCCAACGGGGCCGTCGCGACGGTGGTGAACTCGGTGCTGTCACCCCGGGAGGTGTCCGCGCTGCGGTTCGACTACGAGCACGCGACGGTGGAGCTGGCACACCTGTACGGCTACACCGACGACGACTGGACTGTCCATCCCGCGCCGGGGCACGAGACATCGAGACCCGGTGGTCGTCGGCGCCCTCGGCTGAGCAGAGCGGTCACGCCGGACAGCTCGCCGCCGTGCTGGACGCGCTCGACGCAGGCCGGCCCCTACCCGTCACACCGGCCGACACCCGGCAGACCATGGAGTTCGTCGCGGCCGTCTACGCGTCGGCGTTCACCGGCACCACCATCCACAGCGGGCAGATCGGCCCGGACAGCCCGTTCGCCACCAGCATGCGCGGGGCAGGCGCTCCGTGGACGGCGGCGCCGACGGCATGAGCCTGCACGTCGACCACGCCCTCGGCCGCACCTTCCGGCGAGTATGAGGGTGATGGCACCGCACATCTGGTCGGGTGGTGGGCTTCGACGGGGCACTCGACGGTGCGCACCACCTCCCGCCGCTGACCACGGTGCGCCAGGATTTCGCCGAGCTGGGTCGGCTCAGCCTGGGGCTTCTGCGCGATGTCTCGATGTAGCGGCCGGCCGGCCGGCCGTGCGTCGCGGTGTGCATTCCCGGCCGTTACAGTCGCAGCGATGTCACCCCGACCATCGCTGGAGCATGCCGTGGTACGCCCGTTCGACGTTGAGGAGATCTTTCCGGACGGGACGGTCGAATCGGTGCGGCTGCCGCGTCGGCAGGCCGGCAGCTCACCCCAGGGTTTGGCGGTGACCCTGATCGCCGACTACACCCTGCGTACCCGGGCATGGATGCCGACCACCGCGGTCGTCGCCCTGCTCAACGATTTCGGCGTGACCACCGGCGCCGCCCGTACGGTCATCAGCCGGCTGGCCCGGCGCGGTGTGCTGGACGGCCGGCGGCGGGGTCGGCACAGCTCCTACCGGCTGTCCCGGCCCGCCGCCGTCGACCTGGCGATCGGTGGCATCTCGATCGCGATGTTCGCCGCCGATCCCGAGGCTTGGGACGGGTCGTGGACACTCGTCGTCTTCACCATGCCGAAAGAGGAGCGGAGCCAGCGCAGCGCCCTCCGGGCTCATCTGCGCTGGCACGGCTACGCGCCGCTGTACGACGGGGTCTGGGTGTCGCCGAATCCGCTGACGACCAAGGCGCAGGCCGAGCTGGCAGCCGTGACGCCTGGCTCGATGACCGCCTTTCGCGCACAGCACCTGGAACTGGAGGCCAGAGCGATCCGTAACCCGATCGAGGCGTGGGACGTCGGGGCCATCGCCGACCAGTACGAATCCTTCATCCGGCGCTGGACCGAGCTGCTGCCCCGGATTCGCGCCGGCCAGGTCGCCGGCGCCGTGGCGGTGCGGGCCCGTACCGAGGTGATGGACACCTATCGACGCTTTCCCGCGCTCGACCCCCAACTCCCGACCACACTCATGCCGCCCGACTGGCCGCGCGCCCGCGCGCGGGAGCTGTTCCTCGCGGTGTACGACGGGTTGGCCCTTCCCGCGCAGGCCCATGTGCGCGCCGTGGTGGCGCAGGCCGTCGACGGGCAGCACCTCGACGTCCAGGCCCACACGGTCGCCGAGATGCGCACCGGCGTCGGTGTCCTCGACCACGGCGTCCATCCCGAGGGATGACCGGCCCGGGGCCCAGTCGCGGCCCGGCGGGCGGGTCGCAGCGTGGACGCCCCGCAGTCGTCGAAGGTCTCAAGTCCCGGCGGTCGCCGCCGCCGTCGCCACGCCCGCGAGGCTGCTGCCCTCACGCGGGCACCAACTGCCACCGCTGGTTCGTGCCGCCGTTGTCGGTCCACTGCGCCAGTGCGACGCCCTCGGCGGTGGATCCGCCCGGTACGTCGAGCACCTTGCCGCTGTATCGGTTGACCAGCTTGACGTAGCCGTCGACGGTCACGAACTGCCAGTGTTGGTTGGTGCCACCGTTGTCCCGGTACTGGATGACGGCCGCCCCGTCGCTGATGGACCGGCCGGACACGTCGAGCACCTTGCCGCTGGCGACGTTCACGAGCTTGTTGAACCCACCACCTGCGTCCACGACCTGCCAACGCTGGCCGGCCGCACCGGTGTCGGTGACCTGGACCGCCGGCGCGTTGTCGGCGGTGGAGTTTCCGCTGATCGCCAGGACCTTGCCGGTGGCGCGGTTCACCACCCGGTACCCGGTGGTCGTGCCCAGGCGGGCGGCGACGATCGGAGTGAGCCGGTCGGCGATCATCTGGTGGCCCAGGTCGTTGGGGTGCACGGCGTCGGTCAGGCCGTCGGGGGTCAACCAGCCCGTGGTGTCGACGAAGTAGACGTTGGCGTCACCGGAGTTGTTGACGGTCTGCACAGCGGCCCGGGTCTCGGTCACGTACCTGTCGCGGAAGGTCTTCAGCGCGATGATTGCCGCGTTGGGGTACTTCGCGCGGATGTTGCGAATGAACGCCGTGTACGAGGTCTGGAAGGTGGCACCGGAGACGCTGTGCCCGACGTCGTTCGTACCGAGGTTGATGACGACCGCGTCGGCGCGGTATCGGGAGAAGTCCCAGGGGATCGAGCTGCCGGCGTCGAGGTTGAAGTACCGGCGCTCCATTCCCCAGCAGCCGTCCGGCGCGGCGACCAGGCACGCTCCGCCGATGGCGATCTGGGTGTGCTCGGTGCCGAGCCGTTCTCCGACCAGCCAGCCGTAGTCGGTGAGCGCCAGCTTGGAGCTGCCGGTGCCGGCCGTGATCGAGTCTCCGATGAACTCCACCAGCTTCGGCGCCACCGGCAGCGCGAAGGTGTGGGCGTTGGCGTCGAGGACCAGCCCGATGAACACGGCGTCGCCGTTGTACGAGCCGGCCCGTTGCCGGTAGGAGACCACGAGCGTGTGGTTGCCGGCCCGCAGCGGAGTCGGGGTGAGGTTCACTGTCCCGCTCACGTTGCGGTAGTTGACGAACGGCCCACCGTCGATGCTGGCCCAGAACTCCACCGAGTTGCGTTGCTTGAGCCGCACGGTCGTGCCTGTGAAGCCGGTACGCAGGTAGGCGCCGGCCCAGTTCGACCCGAACACCCCCGTCGAGCTGCGATCCCAGCGGCCGACGAAGGAGATGTTGGCATCCGACGTCGACCCGTCGCCGATCGCGGCATGCGCGGCCGGGGTCATCGTGACGATGGCCGTCACGGCTGCCACCGCGGTCACGGCCAGGGTGGTGATGGTGTGCAGCAGGCGTTTCGGTAGCCGCATGGGATCGTCCTCCAGGGGACTCGGGATGGACGCGGGGAAGCGCCTCAGGAAGCGTATAAATAGACAATCATAAATGTCTATCGGTCGGCGGGCTGGCGGCCGTCACGGTCGCTGGGTGGGGCGTGGTCACGCGGGGGTGTCCCGCAGGGCGGTACCGGCGCGTCGGGCGTACCGGCTCTCGACCGCCACGGCTGCCATCAGCACACAGCCGAGCATCGGCACCGCGAGCGGCAGCAGTTGCCAGGTGACCAGGACCAGCATGCCGAGCGCCAGGACCAGGAGCAGCGAGCCCGACGGATCGCTCGTGACGGCCCGGCGGGCGGCCCGGCGTACCAGATGTGCCCAGGGCGTGCCCGGCGCCCAGGCGGCTGCCGCGCGGAGGACGACCACCGACAACGCCACGGCCACGACGCCGCAGATGGCGCCGACGGGGGCGCTGCCGGGCACGCCGGTGCGCAGGATCCAGACGTCGCCGGCAAGGAGGAGGTAACCGGCGGCGACGCCGAGCGACGGCCGCACACTGCCGGGGTACGCCGCGCGCGCCCGCGCGAAGAACGCACGTACCGCGGTGCTGTCGCCGTCGACGTGCGCCCGGATGTGCGCGCAGCCGGCCGCCAGGGCGGGCAGCAGCGTGATGACCGGGAGGATCGCCAGCCCGGCCAGCAGGCCCGCCGTCAGACACTCCCCGAAGAGCGCGAACCGCCTCATCCCTTGAGGCCCGACGTGGAGACGCCCTCCACGAGGAAGCGCTGGAAGAACAGGAAGAACAGGATCACCGGCACCAGCGCGAGCATCGACATCGCCATGAGCGCGCCGAAGTCCGAACCGACGGTCTCGTCGATGAAGAGTTGCAGCGCCAACGGCAGCGGGTACTTCTCCGGTGTGCTGAGGTAGATGAGCGGGCCGAAGAAGTCGTTCCACGTCCAGATGAAGGTGAAGATGGCCGTGGTGATGATCGCGGGGCGTGCCAGCGGCAGCACGATGTTCCAGAAGATGCCCCAGTGGCCGGCGCCGTCGATCTTCGCGGACTCGTCCAGCTCGCGCGGGATCCCCCGCATGAACTGCACCATCAGGAACACGAAGAACGCCTCGCTGGCGAGGAACTTGCCCAGCAGCAGCGGAGCGTACGTGTCGACGAGGCCGAGCTTCTGGAAGACGATGTACTGCGGGATGATGAGCACGTGGAACGGCAGCAGCAGCGTGGAGATCATGATGACGAACATGAGTCCACGCCCACGAAACCGCAGCCGGGCGAACGCGTACGCCGTCAGGGCTGAGGACGCCACGGTGCCCACCACGGACAGCACCGCCAGGACTGTGGAGTTCCAGAAGAAGCGGAGCACGCTGATGCCGGCGATGCCCGCGATCGCATGGTCGTAGTTGACGGTCGTCACGCGGGTGGGCAACAGCCCGATGCTGCCGATGATGTCCTCGCTGGGCTTGAGGGTGGCCGCCGCCACCCATGCGATCGGATACAGCACCACCGCCAGCAGCGCGATGGCCCCGGCGTGCCAGGCCAGAGTGGAGATCTTCGGTCTCGTCATTTGTCCCCCGAGTAGTACACCCAGCCCCGGGCGGTACGGAAGAGGAAGAGCGTCACCAGCCCGACGCCGGCCAACAGCACCCACGCCATGGCCGAGGCGTACCCCATGCGGTAGTCGCCGAAGCCGCGGTCGAACAGGTAGATGGTGTAGAAGAGGGTGGTGCCGGCCGGCTGGCCGTTCGGCCCGCCGACGATGTACGCGGAGGTGAAGACCTGAAACGCGTTGATGGTCTCCAGCAGCAGATTGAAGAAGAGTACTGGCGAGATCATCGGTAGCGTGATGGACCGGAACCGCCGCCACCCACCGGCACCGTCCACCTGGGCCGCCTCGTACAGCTCCCGCGGTACCTGCTTGAGCCCCGCGAGGAAGATCACCATCGGCGCGCCGAGTTGCCAGACGGCCAGCAACACGAGCATGAGCAGGGAGAAGTCGGGGTTACCGGCCCAACCACCGGCATGCACGCCGACCGTGCCCAGCATCCGGTCGACGACGGCGTCGTCGCTGAACATCGCCTTCCAGACGATCGCCAGGCTGACGCTCGCGCCGATAAGTGAGGGACCGTAGAACGCGGCCCGGTAGAAGGCTCGCCCCCGCCGTTCGTTGTTGAGCAGCATGGCGACGGCCAGCGCGCAGGCCAGCTTGATCGGCACGGCGAGCGCCACGTACAGCGCGGTGACGCGTACCGACTTGAGCCACCGCGCGTCCTCGAACATCCGCTGGTAGTTGTCCAGACCGATCCAGCGTGGCGTGTCGAAGAGGTCGTAGTCGGTGAACGACAGGTAGAGCGAGGCGAGCATCGGACCGAGGGTCAGCAGCAGGACGCCGACGATCCACGGCGAGAGGAAGAGGTAGCCCGCCACCCGTTCATCGGACCGGCGGGCCCCCGGACGGGAGCCCGCCGACTGTGGGTCGACCTCGGCGCGCCGGGTCGACGTGGTCGCCGTCATCGTCAGGACTCGAGAGTCTCTTCGGCCTCGGTGAAGAACTGGTCGACCGCCTCGTTGACGGAGATCCGGCCGTACTGGAGTTCCTCGGTGATCCGGGTGAACGCCTGCTCCAGGGCGCCGGCGCCCTTCGGTGGCGCGGGGGGAGCCTTGGTGAGCTGGTCCTTGAGCCCCTCTTCGTACCCGGCGACGGCGGCGAGCGGGCCCTCGAGTTGGACCACGGCGCGCTGCGCGTTGGTGGCCGGCAGACCGCGGTTGGCGCCGAGGATCCGACCGGCCTCCGGGTCGTTGATCATGAACGAGACCAGCTTGGCGGCGGCCTCCGCGTGCTTGCTCTTCTTCGAGACGCTGAGCAGCATGGCGGGTTTGAGGTACTGGCCCGAGCGGCCCGAGGCGTCCGACGGCACCGGCCCCAGCTTGAGCTGCGCCTTGGTGCTCGCCGCGTAGCGCGCCATGAAGTTGTCCCAGCCCAGGTCGCCGGCGATCAGGTCGCGCTCCAGCGCGTGCTGCGGCTTGATCTGGACGCCCTTCTCGACCGGCAACACCGCCTTGGCGTCCACGAGCGCCTTGCCCTCGGTGAAGAACCTCGCCAACCGGGGCTTGTCGAAGCCGAGCTTGCCGTCCTCGGTGTACAGCAGCCCGCCTTCCTGGCGCAGCTGCAACTCGAGGTTGTAGTAGGTCCCGATGTAGTTGGCGCCGCCATACACCTTGCCCTTGGTGGCCTGCGTGATCCTGGCGAGCGCGGTGCGGTAGTCGTTCCAGGTCCAGCCGGGCTTCGGCTCCGCCATCCCGGCCTGGGTGAACACCGCGGGGTTGTAGATGTATCCCCAGGTGTTGCCGCCCACCGGCACGCCGTACAGGCCGTCGTCGACCTCGCCGACGCCCTTGAGCCCGGCGAGCAGGTCGTCCAGCTTCAGCGCCTTCCCCTCCTGCTCCCTCAGGTCGTACAGGGCGTGGCGGTCGGCGTATTCGCGTAGATAGGAGAAGTCCATCTGGAACACGTCGGGCGCGTTCTTTCCGGCCGTCTCGGTCGCCATCTTCTGCCAGTACGCCTCGTACTCCTGGAAGCTGGGCGTGATCTTGATGTCCGGGTTCTTGCTCTGGAACAGGTCGATCGCCTGCTGCATCAACGCCGCGCGGTCGGCGTTTCCCCACCAGGAGTACCGCAACGTCAACGGACCCGACGGCGTCGCCTCGCCCCCGTCGGCACCGCAGCCGGACGCGGTGAGGGCGAGTGACAGGGTCGCCGCGACGGCTATGAATCGTTTCAAAAACTGCACGTGGTCCTCCGTCTACTCCAAGCGGTGACCGGCGTCCGAGTACTCCGTGGCGGGTGAGCTACTGGCCGTCGAGCTTGTGTGGGGCGGGGTTGCAGCCGACGGCGCCTACCGCGCCATCGCCGTTGCCGGCGCGTGAAGAGAAAATTACGTGCTGGCAATCAGAAAGTGCCATGCCCGCCGGGCTGCGTCAAGACCTCCATGACGCCCGCGAGGTCGGTCCCACCCCGCCGTGTCGCACGCCCCCTGTCGACACACAGGTGGACAACCATCGATTGACAGTTGGGCATGCTCGGATCAGGATGCGTGCTACACGTCAACGTGAGCGGACAACGAAGGTTGTTGGAGCGACGTGTCAGTCAGCTTGCCGGCCGCAGGGCACCCCCGGTGCCGTCCGATCCCTTCGGACGGCAGATCGGGCGCGGTGGCAACGGGTCCACGGGCGGGTGGTGGCGGTCAGCCGGGCGGATCAGCCGGGCCGCTCGTCCGGTTCGACATCGATTCCATCCAGGCTCTGGAGTTCACCATGCATTCACGTAGACAGCGCATCGCGCTGCTCGCCGCCGGAGCGGCAGTGACAGTAGCCGGCGCAGGCATCGCCACGGCGACGACGGCCGCCGCCGCGGCCACCCGCTACGAGGCCGAGAGCGCACCGGCGACGTGCGAGGGGGCCATCGAGTCCAACCACGCCGGCTACTCCGGCAGCGGATTCTGCAACGGCGACAACGCGGTCGGAGCGGCCGCGCAGTTCACGGTGAGCGCCGCCACGGCGGGCACGGCCACCCTCAGCATCAGGTACGCCAACGGTGCGACCACCAACCGTCCGGCGGACGTGGTGGTCAACGGCGCGGTCGCCCAGTCGGGCAGCGCGTTCGATCCCACCGGAGCCTGGACGACGTGGGCGACCAGGACGTTCACCGTACCGATGAACGCGGGCAACAACACCGTCCGGCTCGCGCCGACCACCGCGGACGGCCTGGCCAACATCGACTACGTGGACCTCGATGTCGGCGGCACGACGCCCACGACGCCACCGCCGAGCGAATCGGGCCGGCAGCTGGAGGACCTGAACCGCGGTCTCGTCAGCGTCCGCTCCGGCTCCGGCAACCTGGTGTCGTGGCGGCTGTTCGGCACCGAGTCCACCTCGACCGGTTTCAACGTGTACCGGGGTGCGACGAAGGTGAACTCCGCACCCGTCACCAACTCGACCAATTTCCTGGATCCTGGTGCGCCGTCGGACGCCTCGTACACCGTCCGCGCCGTGGTGAACGGTGCGGAGCAGGCTCCGTCCGAGACATCGCTGCGATTCACCGGCGGGAACTACCTGGACGTGCCGATCTCCCGGCCGGGCAGCAACTACACGGCCGGCGACGCGAGCGTCGGTGACGTCGACGGCGACGGCCAGTACGAGATCTTCCTCAAGTGGGATCCGAGCGACCAGAAGGACAACTCGCAGTCCGGCGTCACCAGCGACGTCTACATCGACGCGTACCGGCTCAACGGGCAGCGGTTGTGGCGGATCAACCTGGGCCGCAACATCCGCGCCGGCGCGCACTACACCCAGTTCCAGGTGTACGACTACGACGGCGACGGGCGGGCCGAGATGGCGGTCAAGACCGCCGACGGCACCGTCTCCGGCACCGGGCAGGTGATCGGCAACGGCAACGCCAACTACCGGAACGCCGACGGGTACATCCTCACCGGGCCGGAGTACCTCACCATGTTCAACGGGCTCACCGGCGCCGTCCTGTCCACAGTGAACTTCCAGCCGGCCCGCGGCAACATCAACGACTGGGGCGACAACTACGGCAACCGGGGCGACCGGTTCCTGGCCGGCACCGCCTACCTGGACGGCCAGCGTCCGAGTCTGATCATGGGTCGCGGCTACTACGCCAAGAGCACGATCGCGGCCTACGACTTCCGCAACGGCCAGTTCACCCTCCGCTGGAAGTTCGACTCAAGCAGCGCGGGCAGCCAGTGGACCGGCCGGGGTACGCACTCGCTGTCCATCGCCGACGTCGACGGCAACGGGACCGACGAGATCATCTACGGCGGCATGACGATCAACTCCAACGGCACCGGCCGTTACACCACCAACTTCTACGCGCACGGTGACGCCTTGCACGTCAGCGACTTCGTGCCCGGCCGGCCGGGCAGGGAGATCTGGCAGATCCACGAGCAGAGCTCCGGCGCCGCCGCCACGCTGCGCGACGCCAACACCGGCGCCGTCATCATGCAGAAGAACAACACCTGCGGCTGCGAGGGCCCGGCGCGCGGCGTGGCCGCGGACATCTACGCGGGCAACCCCGGCGCCGAGTTCTGGGGCGCGGGCACCGGCCTGACCAACCTGTTCAACGCCTCCGGAGCGAGTGTCGGTCGCAACCCCGGTAGCTACAACTTCCTCGCCTGGTGGGACGGCGACCTGGTGCGGGAGCTGCTCGACGGCAACCACGTCGACAAGTACGGCACCGGCGGCGACGCCCGCCTGCTCACCGGCTCCGGCGCGCACTCGATCAACGGCACCAAGTCCACGCCGTCGCTCTCCGGCGACCTGTTCGGCGACTGGCGGGAAGAGGTGATCCTGCCCCGGGACGACAACGCGGCCCTGCGCATCTACACCACGCCGACCGAGACCAACCGGCGCATCTACACCCTCATGCACGACCCGCAGTACCGGCTGGCGATCGCCTGGCAGAACACCGCCTACAACCAGCCGCCGCACCCCGGCTTCTTCCTCGGCGACGGCATGAGCACTCCGCCGCAGCCGAACATCTACCTGCGCTGACCGCACCGAGGGTCGGGCGCCCCGGGCCACCCGGCGCGCGCCCGACCCTCGGACACACCCGCTCGCACCTGACGGAAGGGCACCCGACATGCGGACATCCCGCCGAACCCTCGCCGCCATCGCGGCCACTCTGCTCGCGGTCGTGTGCGCCGCCGTGCCCGCGACCACGTCGCCAGCCTCGGCCGGTCCCGGCCGCGCCGGTCCTGCCCGGGTCCAACTGGAGCGCCTCGACCGCGGTCTGGTGGCCGCGACCGTCACCGACGGAGTGTTCCTCAGCTGGCGCCTGCGGGGGGACGAGGTCACCGGATCCGCCGCCACCGGTTTGACCGGCGTCAACTTCCACGTGTACCGCGACGGCAGGCGGATAGCGACGGTGACCGACAGCACCAGCTACCTGGACCGCGACGGCGTGTCCACGGCCCGCTACCGGGTGGCCGCCGTGCGCCGCGGGCACGAGGTCGACCACGGTTCGACGGTGTCCGCGTGGTCCGGCGCCTCCCGGGACCTGCCGTTGCGCAAGCCGGCGGACGGCAGCACCCCGGCGGGGGAGAGCTACACCTATTCGGCGGGCGACGTCAGCGTCGGCGACGTGGACGGCGACGGCCAGTACGAGTACATCGTCAAGTGGGATCCGTCGAACGCCAAGGACGTCTCGCAGGTCGGCTACACCGGCAACGTCCTCATCGACGCCTACGAGCTGGACGGCAGGCTGCTGTACCGCATCGACCTCGGGGTGAACATCCGGGCCGGCGCCCACTACACCCAGTTCCTCGTCTACGACTTCGACGGCGACGGCCGGGCGGAGATGATGTTCAAGACCGCACCGGGGACGAGGATCACCAGATACGGCAGGCAGGGCGAGGTCGTCTCCGAGCGGTACATCCGGCTGCCGAAGGAGGACGTCGAGGCGGGCGTTTCGCACACCGACGACCACCGCCTCAGCCGCGCCGACTACTACGCGCACGTCGTGCGGATGTTCCAACAGTGGCACCGCCATCCCGAGGTGCTGGCCGGGCACTGGCCCGCCACCCTGGAGCAGGCCTTCGGCATCGAGCCGCGGTACGAGTACCCGCTGTCGCAGGAGCACGCGCAGGCCCTCGCCGACTATTTCCTGGACACCTACGCCCCCGGCCGCAGCAGCCGCAACAACCTGCGGGCGTTCGAGGGCTTCATCCTGGACGGACCGGAGTACCTCACCGTCTTCGACGGCGCCACCGGGCGGGACCTGCAGACCGTCCACTACCGGCCGGGCCGTGCGGACGACGGCCTCAGGTGGGGGGACTACGCGATGGCGCGCATCGAGCCCGGCAACCGGGTCGACCGGTTCCTCGCCGGTGTGGCGTACCTGGACGGCCGGCGTCCCTCGGCGGTCTTCGCCCGTGGCTACTACACGCGCTCGACGCTCGTCGCCTACCGCTGGGACGGCGTCCGCCTGACCCAGGACTGGTACGTCGACAGCGGTTGGGTGCCCATGTCCAACCCGTTCAACGACAGTCCGCACGGCCGCGACGGCACGGACCCGCGCTACGCCACCATCACCACCCAGGGCCAGCACTCGCTGAGCGCCGCCGACGTGGACGGCGACGGCCGGCAGGAGATCGTCTACGGCGGGGCCACCATCGACGATGACGGTGGCCTGCTCTACAGCTCGTTCGGGACGATGCCACCGGAGAGCGCCGACCCGGGTGGACGGGCCCGGATCGGTCACGGCGACGCCATGCACGTCACTGACATCGACCCGCACCGTCCGGGCCTGGAGATCTACCAGGTGCACGAAGGTGCGGCGTGGGCGCCCTACGGCTACACCCTGCGCGACGCCGCCACCGGTGAGCTGATCTACGGGGGCTACACCGGCCTCGACACGGGTCGCGGCATGGTCGGCGACGTCGTCAGTGAGCATCCGGGCCTGGAAACGTGGTGCGCGCTTCCGGCCGGAGCGATCAGCGGCTTCGGGCTGCGCGGCGCGGACGGTGCGCCGCTCGGTGACCGCGTGCCGGGGACGAACCAGAGCATCCGGTGGGCCGCAGACCTGACGACCCAACTCGTCAGCGGGGCCATCGACGTGACGCCGACCATCGAGGACTGGCGGCGTGGCACCCTGCTCACCGCCGAGGGAACCCGTACCAACAACTACACGAAGGGCAACCCCGCCCTGGTCGCCGACGTGTTCGGCGACTGGCGGGAGGAGATGCTCGTGCGGACTCTGGACAGCTCGGCGATCAGGATCTACCTGAGCACCGAGGTGACCCACCACAAGCTGTACACCCTCATGCACGACCCGCAGTATCGCGTCGAGGTCGCCCGTCAGCAGACCGCGTACAACCAGCCGTCGTACCCGGGCTTCTATCTCGGCTCGGACGTCAACTGGTCTCGGCTTCCGGTGCCCAGGATGCGGGTGCCGGGCGGCGTCGCGTCCGGCCACTAGCGCGATCCGTGGGCAGCGGTCCGGCCCCGGTGGCGCCACCACCGGGGCCGGGGACGCCGTCGTTCGGCGGCGAGTTACCGCCAGGGTCGTTCGCTGGAGCGACGAACGACCAGCTCCGGCTGGAAGACCACCTGCCGGTGCTGGTGCGTCGCGCCACCGTCGGCCTCCTCCAGCAGTAACTGGGCCGCCGTACGCCCGAGCTGCTCGCGCGGCTGACGGACCGACGAGAGCGGAACCGCGGCCGCCCCGGCGAACTCGATGTCGTCGTACCCGACGATCGCGATGTCGTCCGGCACTCGCAGCCCACGCTCGGTGAGTTCCTGGAGCACGCCGAGAGCGAGCAGGTCGTTGGCGCAGAAGACGGCGGTGGGGCGAGCCGCGGCGGGCAGGGCGACCAGGTCCGCGGCGGCGTGCCGACCGGCAGCCACGGTCAGGCCCTTCGTCTGGGTCACCCGCAGCTCGCCGCGGTCGGCCAGCGCCGCCGCGGCACCCGCGTGCCGATCGGCCACCTGGGGGATGGCGAAGGGCCCGCCGATGTACGCGAGCCGTCGGTGACCGCGTTCCAGTAGGTGCTCCACCGCCAGCCGGCCGCCCAGCACGTCGTCGACGGCCACCGAGCAGCGGTTGGCCTGGCCGCAGCCCCGGTCGACCAGGACGACGGGGATCCCCCGGGCGTGAAGACGCTCCAGGTCCGGTTGGACGCCGTGGCCGACCGGGGTGATGAGCACGCCCCGCACCCGCTGCTCCTCCAGCAGTTCGAGGTGCCGGTGTTCCCGGGCGCGGTCCTCGCCACTGCTACAGACGACGAGCATGGCGGCGGCCTCCTCGACGACCTGTTCGGCTCCCCGGACGACGTCGGTGAAGAACGGGTTGGCCACGTCGAGGACGACGATGGCCACCGTGCGACTCCGCCCGGCGCGCAGCTGCCGCGCGGAGTCGTTGCGGACGTAGCCCAGCTCGGCGATGGCGTCGAGGACCCGCTGCCGGGTGGTGGGGGTGACGGTGCTCGGCCGGTTGAGCACGTTGCTCACGGTGCCGAGGGACACCCCGGCGTGCCGCGCCACCTCCTTGATGCCTGCCGTTGCCATCGCTCCCTCGCCGGTCTGCGCCCAGGGTCGCGGGGGCCTTCCGCGCCGTCGACCCGACCGGAGAGTCTACAACATCTATGAAACGTTTCAGGTCATGCTCTCGACGGAGGTGCGGCGGGGCGGCCACGCCAACCGGGAGAATTGTTCGGGAAGCTCTTGACGCTCCCGAACGCCGCCCCTACCGTCCTCATCGGGCATTGTGAAACGATTCATTGGGCGGCTCGATCCGCCGCCGCCCTCCGATGCCCCCGACCTTCTGCGACAACGGCCAGCTCGACCAGTTCGCTGTAGCGCCGGCCGAGCCCACGGGAGAACCATGCCGCGAATCTGCTTCACCCTGCAGGTCGATCCGGCCCGCCTGGCCGAATACCGGGCCCGGCACGAGCGGGTCTGGCCGGAGATGCTGACCGCCCTCGCCGAGTGCGGATGGCACGACTACTCCCTCTTTCTGCGCTCCGACGGCCTGCTCGTGGGGTTCCTGGTGACCGAGGACTTCGCGGCGGCGCAGGCCGCCATGCGGGCCCGCGACGTCAACGCCCGCTGGCAGGCCGAGATGGCCCCCTTCTTCCTGCACCTCGACGAGGGCACGGCAGACCTGGCGATGCGACCCCTGCCGGAGGTCTTCAACCTTGAGGCGCAGCTCAACGCCCGGACGGGAGAACAAACATGAGTCACTCCGACCCGTCGGCGCCCGACCGGATCAAGCGGGCCCTGCGCGCGCACCGCATCGAGACCCCGTCCTGGGCGTACGCGAACTCCGGCACCCGGTTCAAGGTCTTCCGGCAGGAGGGCGTGCCACGCGACCCGTACGAGAAGATCGCCGACGCGGCGGTGGTGCACCGGCTGACCGGAGTGGCGCCGACGGTGGCCCTGCACATCCCGTGGGACCGGGTCGACGACTACGCCGACCTGGCCCGGTACGCCCGGGACGAGGGCATCGCGGTGGGTGCGATCAACGCCAACGTGTTTCAGGACGACGACTACAAGCTGGGCAGCGTCACCAACCCCGACCCCGGGGTCCGCCGCAAGGCGATCGACCATCTGCTCGAATGCGTGGACATCATGGACCGCACCGGATCCCACGACCTCAAGCTGTGGTTCTCCGACGGCACCAACTATCCCGGTCAGGACGACATCCGCACCCGCCAGGACCGCCTGGCGACGGCGCTGCGGGAGGTCCACGACCGGCTCGGCGAGCACCAGCGGCTGTTGCTGGAGTACAAGCTGTTCGAGCCGGCCTTCTACACCACCGACGTGCCCGACTGGGGCACCGCCTACGCCCACTGCCTGGAACTCGGGCCGAGGGCCCAGGTCGTCATCGACACCGGTCACCACGCCCCGGGCACCAACATCGAGTTCATCGTGGCGTTCCTGCTCCGGGCCGGGAAGCTGGGTGGCTTCGACTTCAACTCCCGCTTCTACGCCGACGACGACCTCATGGTGGGCGCCGCGGACCCGTTCCAGTTGTTCCGCATCATGTACGAGATCGTCCGAGGGGACGCCCTGCGCCCGGAGGCCGGGATCGCGTTCATGCTCGACCAGTGCCACAACATCGAGCCGAAGCTGCCGGCGATCATCCGGTCGGTGCTCAACGTGCAGGAGGCCACCGCCAAGGCGCTGCTCGTCGACACCGAGGCCCTCACGGCCGCGCAGCGGGCCGGTGACGTGCTCGGCGCCAACGCGGTGCTGATGGACGCGTACAGCAGCGACGTGCGCCCCCTGCTCGCCGAGCTGCGCGCCGAGTCCGGCCTGGATCCGGACCCCATGGCCGCCTACGCCCGGTCCGGCTACGCGGAGAAGATCCGCGCCGATCGCGTCGGTGGGCAGCAGGCCGGCTGGGACGCCTGAAACGCCGACGACGAATCCGGACAGGGGACAGGACGAGGATGCACTCCACGGTTCAGGCGTTGGTCGCCCGCAGTAACCGGCTCGGCGCCGACCCGACCACCACCAACTACGCCGGTGGCAACACGTCCGCCAGGGGCGAGGCCGTCGACCCGGTGACCGGCCACCCCGTGCCGCTGCTGTGGGTCAAGGGCTCCGGCGGTGACCTGGGGACCCTGACCGAGGACGGCCTGGCGGTGCTCCGGCTCGACCGGTTGCGTGCCCTGGTCGACGTCTATCCGGGGGTCGAGCGGGAGGACGAGATGGTCGCCGCGTTGGACTTCTGCCTGCACGGCCGGGGTGGCGCGGCACCCTCGATCGACACGGCCATGCACGGCCTGCTCGATGCCCCGCACGTCGACCACCTGCACCCCGACGCCGGTATCGCCCTCGCGACCGCCGCCGACGGGCCCGCGCTGACCGAGGAGATCTTCGGGGACCGGGTCATCTGGGTGCCCTGGCGGCGACCGGGTTTCCAGCTCGGCCTCGACGTCGCCGCGGTGGCTCGCGCCAACCCGGGGGCCATTGGCGTCATTCTCGGCGGGCACGGCATCACCGCGTGGGGAGCCACCAGCGAGGAGTGTGAACGCCACTCGCTGGAGATCGTCCGCACCGCGCAGGCCTACCTCGACGAGCGGGGCCGGCCCGAACCGTTCGGTCCGGTGCTCCCCGGCTACCAGCCGCTGCCGCGCGACGAGCGGCGGGCCCGGGCGGCGGCGTTGGCGCCGGTCGTGCGGGGCCTGGCATCGACCGACCGACCTCAGGTCGGGCACTTCACCGACAGCGATGTGGTGCTCGACTTCACCGTTCGCCAGAAGCACCCCGTCCTCGCCGCGCTCGGCACCTCCTGCCCGGACCATTTCCTGCGGACCAAGGTCCGCCCGATGGTGCTCGACCTGCCGCCGACGGCGCCGCTGGGGGAGACCGTCGCGCGGCTGAGGGACCTGCACGCCGCCTACCGTGACGAATACCGCGCCTACTACGAGCGGCACGCCGGCCCGGGCAGCCCACCGATGCGCGGCGCCGATCCGGCCGTCGTCCTCATTCCGGGCGTCGGCATGTTCAGCTTCGGACCCGACCGGCAGACCGCCCGGGTCGCCGGAGAGTTCTACGTCAACGCCATCAACGTCATGCGTGGCGCCGAATCCGTCTCCCGGTACGCGCCGATCGACGAGGCGGAGAAGTTCCGCATCGAATACTGGTCCCTCGAAGAGGCCAAGCTCGCGCGCAGGCCCAAGCCGAAGCCCCTCGTCTCCCGGATCGCCCTGGTCACCGGCGCCGGCTCCGGCATCGGCCGGGCCGTCGCCCACCGCCTCGCCGCCGAGGGTGCCTGTGTCGTCGTCAGCGACCGGGACGGCGGCGCCGCCACCCGTGTCGCCGCGGAACTGGGCGGCGGGGACGTCGCGGTGGCCGTAGCCCTGGACGTGACCGACGCCCGCGCGGTGGCCGCAGCGGTCCGCGCGGCCGTGCTCGCCTTCGGCGGCCTGGATCTGGTGGTCAACAACGCCGGCCTGTCGTTGTCCAAGCCGCTGCTGGACACCACTGAGGCGGACTGGGACGTGCAGCACGACGTGCTGGCCAAGGGCTCCTTTCTGGTTTCGCGCGAGGCCGCCCGGGTCCTCGTCGAACAGGGGATGGGCGGGGACGTCGTCTACATCTCCAGCAAGAACTCCGTGTTCGCCGGCCCGAACAACGTCGCCTACGCTGCCGCGAAGGCCGACCAGGCACACCAGGTCCGCCTGCTGGCCGCGGAACTCGGCGCGCACGGGGTCCGCGTCAACGGCGTCAACCCCGACGCGGTGGTACGCGGCTCGGGCATCTTCGCCGGTGGCTGGGGTGCGCAGCGCGCCGCCGTCTACGGCGTGCCCGAGGAGAAGCTGGGCGAGTACTACGCCCAGCGCACCCTGCTCAAGCGGGAGGTGCTGCCGGAGCACATCGCCGACGCGGTCTTCGTGCTCACCGCGGGCTACCTGTCCCGCACCACCGGGATGCACGTGCCGGTGGACGGTGGCGTCACCGCGGCGTTCCTCCGCTGAACGCGCGCCGGTGGGCAGGGGAGCGACGTGATGGCGGGTGACCGGGAGGCGCGGTTCGCCGCCGTGGACCTGGGCGCGTCCAACGGGCGGGTCATGCTCGGGCGGGTCGGGCCGGGCAGCCTGCACCTGACCCAGGCGCACCGGTTCGGCAACGAGCCGGTGCGCGTCGGCGGCACCCTCCACTGGGACATCCTGCACCTCTACCGGAACATCCTGGATGGACTGCGGGCGGCCGGGGACGTGACCAGCATCGGCGTCGACTCCTGGGCGGTGGACTACGGGCTCCTCGACGCCACCGGTGCGCTGCTCGGCAATCCGGTGCACTACCGGGACCGGCGCACCGACGGCGTGGCCGACCGGATAGCCGGACGGCTCGGGGAGGAGCGGCTCTACGCCACCACCGGATTGCAGCATCTGCCCTTCAACACGCTCTACCAGCTCGTCGCGTCGGCCGGCACGCCACAGTACGACGCCGCCGATCGGCTGCTGCTGATCCCCGACCTCGTGGCGTACTGGCTCACCGGCCAGCCGGGCGCCGAGATCACCAATGCCTCCACCACCCAGCTGTACGACCTGCGCCGCCGAGCCTGGGCCGTGGACCTGATGGCGGCGGCGGGCATCCGCGGCGACCTGTTCCCACCGCTGCGCGAGCCGGGCACCCGGATCGGCCCGGTCCGGCCGGACGTGGGCCTGCCCGGGCGGCCCGAGGTGGTGGCGGTCGCCTCCCACGACACCGCCTCCGCCGTGGTGGGCGTGCCGTCGCAGGGGACACGCTTCGCCTATGTCTCCTGCGGCACCTGGTCCCTCGTCGGTGTCGAACTCGACGCCCCGGTGCTCACCGAGGCCAGCCGGCTTGCGAACTTCAGCAACGAGTCCGGTGTCGACGGCACCATCCGCTACCTGCGGAACGTGATGGGTCTGTGGCTACTCCAGGAGTCGGTGCGATGGTGGGGCCCGGTCGACCTGCCCGACCTGCTGCGCCAGGCGGCGGCGGAGCCGGCGTTGCGGTCCGTGGTCGACCCGGACGACCCGGTGTTCCTGCCGCCCGGCGACATGCCCGCGCGGCTCGCCGACGCCTGCCGGCGCACCGGCGCGGCGGTGCCGGAGAGCCCCGCCGCCACGGTGCGTTGCATCGTCGACAGCCTGGCGCTGGCGCACCGGCGGGCGGTTCACCAGGCTCAGCGGCTCTCCGGCCGGGACGTCGACGTCGTGCACATGGTCGGTGGTGGGGCCCGCAACGACCTGCTCTGCCAGTTGACGGCCGACGCCTGTGGGCTGCCGGTGATCGCCGGGCCGGTCGAGGCGACCGCCCTAGGGAACGTCCTGGTGCAGGCGCGGGCCGCGGGCACGATCGGCGGCGACCTGTCGGCACTGCGGGCCCTGCTGCGCGAGACCCAGCACCTCGTTCGGTACGAGCCCCGCGGCCACCAGGCGGCCTGGCGAGCTGCCGAAGCCCGGCTGGGTGGCTGAGGCTGCGTCACCGGGGCCGTCGGAGCGGCGCCGCTCCCGACAATTCATCGACCTTGCTCAATTGACAGTTACTCTTATCCAGGTCAAACTATATGACATATCCGGGAGCCAGCCGATCGAGCGGATGCCACAGAGCCCGAGGTCGGCAACGGGAAGGGGCGCGACGACCAGGGCAGCCCTCGTGGGCCGATGGCGGGACGGTGGCGTGTGCCACCAGGCGTCAGTGCGGCTGAGGTCGGTCGTCTCCGCCATGGCGTCGCACGTCGCGCCGTGGCGGCAACGGCGTGGACGCCGACGACGACACGGCCGTCGCCGGCTGGCGCTGCCACGGCCCATGCCACCCGTTCGGGGCCGGGGAGCCGCGACGGGTTCCAGGCGGGCGTCGCGCGGTGCGGCCGCCACCGGGCACGAGGCGCCCGACCGGGCTGACCCGCACCATCTCCGCATCGCTGACGTTCCCCTGACCGAGGAGTTCGATCGTGCTCACTCCCAGACACCGCGGCGGACTGATGGCCGCCGCCGCGGCGGTCACCATGGCCGTTCCCGTCGTGGTCATGACCGCGGACGCAGCCGCGGCCGCAAACCGCTACGAGGCGGAGACCGCGCCGGCCACCTGCGCCGGGCTCATCGAGGCCAACCATGCCGGCTACACCGGCAGCGGGTTCTGCAACGGCGACAACGCGGTCGGGGCGGCGGTGCAGTTCACCGTCACCGCGCCGGCGGCCGGCACCGCCACCATCGGCATCCGGTACGCCAACGGCGCCACCACCGACCGCCCGGCGGACGTGCTGGTCAACGGTGTCACCGTCCAACCGGGCACCGCGTTCGGTCCGACCGGCACGTGGGAGACCTGGGCCACGAGGACGTTGACCGTGACGGTGAACAGCGGCAGCAACACGATCAGGTTGAACCCGACGACCGCCAACGGCCTGCCCAACATCGATTTCCTGGACCTGGACAGCGGCGGCGCGTCCCCGAGCGCGACCGCCTCCCCGCCGCCCGGCCGGCCGCCGGAGTGCACCGGCGGCGCACCAGTCACCTGCCACTTCGGGCTCGCCCCCGGCAACTACACAGTCACCGCCTGGATCGGTGACCGCGCGTCGGCGGGCAACACGTCGATGTCGGTGGAAGCGCGTCGACGGATCCTGCCGCCGGTCAGCACCGCGGCCGGCACCGTAACTCCGTACGTCTTCACGGTCAACGTGCGGCAGCCGGAGGGTCAGCCGACCGGACAGGGCGGCACCGGCAACCCGGGTCTGGACCTGATCTTCGCCGGGTCGGCGCCGAGGCTGTCCGGGTTGACGGTCCAGCCCGCGAGCAACCCGCTGGTGGTCTACCTGGCCGGTGACTCGACGGTGTGCGACCAGTCCACCGCCCCGTACACCGGGTGGGGGCAGATCCTTCCCGCGTGGGTGGCCGCCGGCGCCGTCGTCGCCAACTACGCGGACTCGGGGGAGAGTTCCGGCAGCTTCCTGAGCAACTCGGCGCTGTTCCCCACGATGAAGCCGCTGATCAGGACCAACAACCTGGTATTGATCCAGTTCGGGCACAACGACAAGTCGACGACCGCGTCGGGTTTCCGCGGCAACCTCACCTCCATGATCGACCAGGTGCGGGATCGGGGCGGTGTTCCGGTCCTTGTCACCCCGCCGGTACGGCGACTGTTCAGTGGCAGCCAACTCACCGGCACGGCGCTGCACATCAACGGGGTCGGCGTCAACCTGCCCGCCGAGATGCGCAACCTCGGCTCCTCGCTCAACGTGCCGGTGATCGACCTGACCGCCAAGAGTGAAGCGCTCGTGGAGTCGCTCGGCCCTACCGACTCCGCCCAGCTCTATTTGCGGCAGTCGGTGGACGGGGTGACCGACAACACGCACTTCTCCGAGTACGGCGCCGAGAAGATGGCGGACCTGGTCGTGCAGGGCATTCGCGAGCGCAACCTCCCCCTGGCCGCCTACCTGCGGTGAGCCGTCGACCCTCGCCGTTCACACCCCGTCCGAGGAACGAGGAGAGAACAGATGAAAGCCAAACTTTGGTGCCTCGCCGCCGGCCTTCTGCTCGTCGTCGCGCTCCTGGTGCCGCCGGGCAGCGCCACGGCGGCGTCGACCCGGTACGAAGCCGAAGCGGCACCGGCGGTCTGCACCGGCACCATCGACGCCAACCACACCGGATACACCGGAACCGGATTCTGTAACGGTGACAATGCCGTCGGCGCCGCCGTTCAGTTCACCGTGGACGCCGCGGTGGCCGGAACGGCCACGCTGGACATCCGTTACGCGAACGGCACGACAACGGCGCGGCCGGCCGACGTTTTCGTCAACGGTGTCCGAGCCCAGTCGGTTCCCCTGGACGGCACCGGTGCCTGGACGACCTGGCTCACCAGTACGGTGACGGTGCCGGTCACCACCGGCGCCAACCTCGTGCGACTCAGCCCGACCACCGCGAACGGTCTGCCCAACGTGGACCGTCTCGACGTGACGGCGCCGGGCCCGAGTCCGAGTCCGTGCGCGCCTCCGTCGGCCAGCCCGACGTCCGCGCCGCCCCGGGTCACCGTCTGGCTGGCCGGAGACTCGACGGTGGCCGAGCCGTCGAGCGGTACGACCTGCCCGGTGGGCTGGGGTAACCAGTTCGCGCAGTACTTCAACGGGAACGTCACGGTGCGCAACAGCGCGGTGGGCGGGCGAAGCATCCAGACGTGGCTCTACGACCCCAATGTCACAGGCACCAAGAATTCGGCAGGCGAGTGTGTCGTCAGCCCGCAGACCTACTCGGCGCGTTGGCAGGCCATGCTCGACCCGACCAACGGCATGAAGGCCGGTGACTACCTCTTCATCCAGTTCGGGATCAACGACTCAACCAGCGCCTGTCCTCGCCACGTCGGATCCGCCCGCTACCAGCAACTGCTGGGCGTGATGGCCAGCGCGGCCAAGGCGCGCGGCGCCCGTCCCGTCTTCCTCACGCCGGCGGCCGCGATCACCTGTTCCGGCGGCACAGCGGTCGGCAACCGCGGCTTCATCGCCGAGACGAACGCCGCCGCCAGCGCGAACGGTGTACCCGTCATCGACCTGCACCGGCTGAGCTACACGCTCTACAACAGCCTCGGCTTCTGTCCCTTCAACGGCGACTACGGGGCCGGGCCGGTGGGTGCCTTCTTCTGCAACGACCACACCCACTTCGAAACGGCCGGCGCGCGGCAGATCGCCGGCGTGGTGGCCAGGGCGTTGCGTGACCAACAGATCCCCCTCGCGTCGTACCTGAGATAGGAACCGCTGGGTCGCCGCCGACGACCCGGACCTCGTGGTCACCCCCCGGAGCGCGGGGCGGGCGGGCTCGGTCGTGTGCCGAACCTGCCCGCCCCGCCGTTGTCATCGTCAGCGTTGCAGGGTCAGCAGACCCGGCCGGCACGGCAGCAGGCCGTAGTCACCGCCGGAACTGGGAGAACGCCCCCTGGCAGAGCAGTTGCAGATTGCAGGCGTCAACGGTCATGGTCTGGCCGGCGTTGCTGCGGATCAGTTCGCCGTGACTGATGTCGTTGGTCCAGGTGGCGCCGCTGTTGGCCTTCCCGGCGAACGGGTTGCTCTCGGACGTGGCCTGCGGCGTCCACGTGCCACCGAGGCTGGTGGCCGTGAACGAGCGGAAGTAGCGCCCGTTCGCGCCGATCGTCTCGACGAGCATGAGGTGCCGGTTCTGGCCCTGAAGCTTGTAGACCTGAACAGCTTCGAACAGGCTGTTGGTCGAGTCGGTCGTGATCGTCGTGTAGTTCGACCCGAAGCTGCCCGGGAAGTTCCCGATGTACGGCACGTGGGTGAGGTCCTTCAGCGACACCCAGCCCGACCTCGGCTGCGCCAGCGCGCCCGTCGACGACCACCGGTACGACGACGGTAGTTCACACGAGCCGCCGGTCGGCGTGGGTGTCGGCGTCGTCAGCGATGGCGTCGGCGTCTGGGTGCCGCCGCCGAGGGACGTGAGGCGGAACTGCTGGTTGGCCCGTCCGTGGCAGTCGTAGAGCTGAACCCGCGTGCCGTTGGTGGTCGGCCATCCTGGTGCTGCCGGGTGGCGCTCATCCGCGACACGAGAACCTTCACCCGACCTACCGCCCGCCAGTGCGTCCCCACCTGACCCGGAACCCCCACCGCCGATGCGTCGACCTCGCCGATCGCTGCATCCGGCCTCGCCATGACCAACGGGATTCGTATCGACACCCGCGTAAGGAAACGCGGGCCTTGACTGCCGCGGCAGGCGACAGCCAGAGGTTTCGAGGAGCAGGCCGTCTGCGTACGTCCCGGCCAGGGTCCGATCGCGGCCTGGCGGGGACTATCGGTCAGTCGGTTCGACCAACGCGTTGCCGGCGGCGGGGTGAACAGCACGAGGCCGCCGCCGAGGCCGTGATGTTGCCGGCCGGGCAGGGCGGGGTAGGGAAGGATCTCAACGAGGGTTCGCTGGTGATTGGCGGCCGATGACCAGCAGGGCGATGTCGTCGTTGGGCTGGTCCTCGGCGGTGCTGGCCATGATGTGGTCGCACAATGCCTCGGCCGGCTCGGATCGCACGGCGGCGGCGAGGCGCTCGATGCCGGTGTCTATCAGTTCGTTGCGGCGTTCGATGAGTCCGTCGGTGAAAAAGACGAGCGTTGCGCCCGGCGGCAGGTCGACAACGGTGGTGCGGCGATTGGTCATCGGGCGGCCCACACCGAGCGGCCGGTCCACCGCCAGGTTGACGAGCTGGGTGGGTTGGCCGGGGACGGCCAGCAGCGGTGGCAGATGACCTGCGCAGGAGAGGTGGACTGTCGCGCGGTCGGGTGCGATGAGGGCGTAGACGGCGGTGGTGAGGGTGCCGGCCTCGAAGTGGTAGATCTTGCGGTCGAGGGAGGTTAGCGCCTGGGCGGGATCGTCGGCATCGAGTGCGTAGGCGCGCAGCGCGCTGCGGATGCGTCCCATGACGACGGCGGATGGCAGTCCGTGGCCGGAGACGTCGCCGATGACGGCACCCAGCCAGCCGGATGGCAACATGAACACGTCGTACCAGTCGCCGCCGATGCCGAGGTCGTGGCCGGGTACGTACCGGGCGGCCAGGTCTAGGCCGGGAATGTCGGGTAGTCGGGCGGGTAGCAGGCTGCGTTGCAGGGCGAGCGCTGCCTGCCGGTCGAGGGATTGCGCTCGGGCCTGGCCGGCGGAGCTGGCGCGATCGGCGACGAGTTGAAGCAGCCGCACATCGTCGGGACCGAACTGTCGCAGGGTCAAGGAGCCGACGTGCAATACGCCGACGAGGTTGCCGTTGGCAAGCATGGGCACGCCGAGCAGGGCACGTACACCCGTGGTGAGCAGGACAGGATTGACCACGTCGTCAGGCGTGACGTCATAGATCGTGACTGGCGCCCGTGTGGCCGCCACCCGGCCGGCGAAGCCGCGTCCGACCCGGACGCGGAAACCCTGGCGCACCTCCTCCTCCAGCCCTTTGGCCGCTGTCGCGACGAGTTCGCCGGTGTGACCTTCGAGGAGCAGGATGGTGGCGGTATCGACCTTGAGCAGGTCTCGGATCCGTTCGAGTAACTCGTCGAGCAACTCGGCGGTGGCCAGGCCCGACAGGGCGGCATCGGTGATCGCCTCGATACGGCGCAGCCGCTCCTCATTCGTCACCACTTCGGCACCGGCCACTCAGGCAGCGTAGACGTCGGCACGCCGTCGATGGCGCGCCGGGATCGAGATCAACAGTGTCGCGTCTTCGACGTGGGGTACCTTCTCCTGTCGGATTGATGCCTTGTCGTCCGTGAACCCGTTTCGGAGAGCACTCTGTCGCGCCATCGGCAAGGCCGATCGCCTCCACGTCCGGACGGAGAGGGGATGAAGTGGCGGTCCCACCTCGCGACCAGCATGCGCCGACCGCCGCGACGCCCGTTTTCTCGACATCGTTCGCCCTCACGGACCTCGCCCGCGTTCGCAACGAGGTGGAGGTAGTCGGTCGCCGGTGCGGCCTCGGCCAGGACGAGACCGAGGACTGGGTGACCGCAGTCAACGAATTGTTGATCAACGCGATTCGACACGGGGGAGGTGGAGGTTCGGTACGCCTGCTCCTAGACGATCAGCTCATGTGCGAGGTGACCGACCAGGGGCGGGGCTTCAACAGCGCTCACTACGTTCCGGGCGCCGAGCGACCGCCCCTGTCCGGCATGGGAGGGATGGGCCTATGGATGGTCGGGCAACTGGCCGACTACCTTTTCGTCGCCAGCGGACCCGCAGGCACCACGATCCGAATCGCGGCTCGCACCCGCAACGTCGGCTAGCCGCTACCTCTTGTCTGCCGCCACCAACCTGCCAGGCGGACTGCCGCAAGCTCTCTGTTGACTCTCGACCTGACCTCGCTGTTTGCCAACGAGAGCATTGGGCGAACGGCTCGCGGCGGCGGGACCGGGCCGCGTAGCTGAACACGCGGGCGCCCGAAGCGGGGCGTCTCGCGTGGGCGACCACGCATCAGCGGGCGTTGGGAACCTGGCCTGTCGTGGTGGCGTCCAAGCCGGTATGCCGATGCGCCGCATGGTCGTTGTGGGTGTTGTCGTGGCGGTCTTCGTGTTGGCGGTGACCGTTGCGGTCGTCGCGCCCGGGAGGCCGGAGCCGGCCTGCGGGTGCACAGTGGAGCCCAATCTCCGGGGTCCTGCACGCGATGCGGCAGTACGGTTCGAGGCCGCGGTCCGGCGTGCCGATGTGTCCGGCGCCTGGGCGTTGCTGAGTGACGGGGCGCGGTACCGGTATGTGGATGTGGATGGCTTTCAACCCGTCTTCGACCGTCTCGGCAAGGCGCTCCACGAGGCCGACGCTGGCGCTGGCGGGGATGGCGCGGCGGCGGGCTGGCTGGCGGTGGACGACCGGGTGCGCTCCGACATGCTGAGCGAGGTCGTGGTCGTGCGCTACTCGACCGGCCCGCTGCGACCGGCCTGGCCGTTGCTGGTCCTTGTGCCGCTCGGTCAGGTCGGCGACGAGCGGATCGATCCCGAGCTGCCGTCGCTGCCGATGACCGCCGTCAGCGATGGCGAGGGGGTACGGGTCGAGATTCCGGACGGCGACCTGAGACTGACCTCGTTCGCGATGATCGACGGCACCGGACAGCACAGGCTGCCGAGCCGGGAGCACGTGACCGAGGATGTGGTCAGGTTGACATGGACCATCCCGTTGCGGGGTCCGGTCGTGGCCGTCGCGATGGAGAGGAGCGGGACCCGTTTGCGGGTGGGTGCCGCTGCCGCCGGTGTTGGTTGACGACCACGGCGCACGCAAGGTCGTGGCGACGCGCCGCGTGGCAACACTTGTTAGCGTGTCGGCCGCGTGGGCGCTCTCGTTCGAGGGAACCGTCGGAGGCGACGGTGAGTGGTTGTCCGGTCTCGGGTACTGGATCGGGCCCGGCACCGGTGCGGAGCCGCATGGTGTCAGCGCCGATGAGATCACGCCTGCGATGTCTACCAGTACGACATCGAACAGCAGGCAGACCGGACGGTCACGTGCTGACGCCTGACCCAGGTCGGGAAGACTCCTTCGCACGCCGAACCAGGATCTCGCTGGGGGCTGGCTAGAGATAGCGGGCTGGTCGAGTCCTCAGCCACGGCCCGGGACATGCCCCGCCACATCGCGTACTTCACCCAGTCGGCCTTGCGGGCATCCTGCCCAGGTCGCTTGCACACGCTTCGCCGACTCGGCGAGCTGGGGGCCTGGGCGGTGGTGTTGTCCGGCATCGGGCTCTCGACGATGACGGTAGAGGCGCCAGGGTGGGGCTCGCCGATGACCTCGGGCTTCTTCGCCGCGAGTTGGTCGCGGTGGTGCGTCGATGTCGGTCGGCTTGAGCCGCGCGCTGATCCGGCGAGTAGGCGCCCACTCGGCGTGGCGGGCGTTCCCGGCGGGCGGGGGGCTACCGTCGGCGGCGGCAGCTGAGGGGTCCGTTGCGACAAGGGTGCGCAGCGCTCGCCGACGGCGGTGTCCAGGAGGGTTGGCTACTTAGTGAACGAGCTGCCCCAGTCGGAGCCGGCCTGGCTGGACAACATCGGCATAGGTCCCGAAGCAGGCCGCACGCCCTAGGTTCTGTCTCGTAGATCTTGGTGGTCGGGGACGGCGCGTAGCCAGTCAAGGGTTTCGACCAGGTCGAGGGTGGCCTGGAAGTGGGTAGCGAGTTTGTCGTAGCGGGTGGCGAGGCCGCGCCAGTGTTTGCGTCGGTTGAAGCCGCGTTCGACTTGGTTGCGGCGCTTGTAGGCGGTGGGGTCGAAGGTTGGTGGTCGGCCGCCGCGTCGGCCTCGCCGCTTCCGGTTGGCGATCTGATCGTTGGGCTCGGGGATGACGGTGGTGATGCGTTTGTTCCGCAGTGCCTTGCGGTTGGCTCGCGAGGAGTACGCCTTGTCGCCGGTGACTGAGTCGGGTCGTTTGCGTGGTCTGCCGACCTGGCCGGGTCTGGGGACCCGGACCTGGTCGAGCAGGGGGATCAGTTGTTGGGTGTCGGCTGCCTGACCTGGGGTGATGCGGGTAGCCAGTGAGCGGCCACGTCCGTCGGC